>JAAYAQ010000582.1 GCA_012719295.1 Candidatus Hydrogenedentota bacterium
AGGGACGAAAGAAAATAGCCCACCACTTCAGTGGTGGGAACCCCCGCATCCCTCCAACCACGAGTCCCGTAGGGACGGCAGACAATAGCACCACCAGATTTCAAAACCCTTGTCGGGGCCGTGTCCCCCGCTGGCGGGGGTGGTTCGGCGCAAGCCGAACCGGGGGTGGATTCCAATCCCGCAATCTTGTGCGAGGGATGCAGGACCAAATCCGAACGGGGACACGTAGTCGCGCCGGGGCGGCGCTTGGAACATGTCCCCGTTCTGCTCCGGCGCTTTAAAACTCTGACCTCTGTGGCTGTTCTCTTGTCAATGAAAATCGCCGAGCTCCGGCCCGGCACAGGGTTGCATCCGGATCGGGTGTGGGACCGGCGCTCTCGCCGGCCATTCCGGTTTCCATCGTCTGCGCGCGCCGAGCGGCTCCCGGTGCGCTGCCTGCGCCTGTCACCCCGTGGCATGCGCTCCGGGCACATCCAGCCCCAGGGTCCGGGCGAGCGAGGGGAGCGTCTGCCCGGCGGGACCTTTCAGGAAGACGTCCGTGATGGTCTCGGTAAAACTCGTGCGCTCGATGTTGGCCTCGATAATATGCGCGCCGTTGCGTTTCGCCAGGTAGGGAAGATCCGCGGCGGGGTAGACCTGGGCGGACGTGCCGACGATCAGGACGGCGTCGCACGCGTCGCCCCATTCCGCGGATGCGCGCAGCGCCTCCTGCGGGATCAGTTCGCCAAACATGACGATGTCGGGCTTCATGAGCCCGTTGCACACATGACAGCGCGGGGGAGAGTCGCTCATGGCCTGCATGTCCATCGGACGCACCGCGCTGCAGTCCAGGCAGAACAGTTTCCGCGCGCTGCCGTGATACTCGATCACCGTTTTGCTGCCGGCCGCCTGATGCAGGGCGTCGATGTTCTGCGTCACGACCGCTTTCAGGTAGCCGTGCCGTTCCAGGGCCGCCAAAGCGAAATGTGCGGGATTGGGTCCGCACTCCGCGAAGTCAATGGCGAGCTGCTTCCAGAACCGCCACACTTTGGCCGGATTCGCGAGGTATGCATCGATGGTCGCGTAGTGTTCGGGAGGATACTTCGACCAGATCCCCGTCGGACTCCGGAAATCCGGGATGCCGCTCTCGACGGAAATCCCCGCGCCTGTCACCGCAATGGTGCAGCTGGATTCCCGCAAGAGGGCCGCGGCTTTTTCGTACGGCACGTCCATGGCAGCCTCGTATGACGCTTCAAAAGCAGGTCAGGATCCCGGCGCGATGCGTTCCAGACCGCCCATATACCTGCGCAGCGCCTCCGGCACAAGCACCGAACCGTCCGCCTGCTGATAGTTCTCGATAACCGCGATGAGGGTCCGGCCGACCGCGAGCCCCGAACCGTTCAAGGTGTGGACGAATTCCGGCTTCTTGTCGCGGCGGAACCGGATATTCGCCCGCCGGGCCTGGAAATCCGTGCAGTTCGAACACGAACTGATCTCGCGGTAGCAATTCTGGCCCGGCAGCCAGACCTCGATGTCGTAGGTCTTGGCCGAGCAGAACCCCATGTCGCCCGTGGACAGCGTCACCACCTGGTACGCAAGTCCCAGCCTCTGCAGAATCGATTCCGCGTGCCCGGTCAGCCGCTCCAGCTCGTCCCACGAAGTCTCCGGCGCCGTGAACTTGTACAGCTCGACCTTGTCGAACTGATGCTGGCGCAGCATTCCCCGCGTGTCCTTGCCGTACGACCCCGCCTCGCTCCGGAAACACGGCGTATACGCGACGCAATTGACCGGCAGCGCCGCCTCGTCAAGAATCTCGTCGCGGTACATGTTGGTCAACGGCACTTCCGCGGTCGGCACCAGCCACAGATCGCGTCCCACGACCGTGAACGCCTCCTCCGCGAACTTCGGCAGCTGGCCCGAAGCTTCCATGGTCGCGCCGGACACCAGAAACGGCGGCAGATACTCCGTGTACCCATGTTCGCGGGTGTGGACGTCCAGCATGAAGTTGATCAGGGCGCGTTCGAGCTGCGAGCCCGCTCCGCGCAACAACGAAAACCGCGCGCCGGAGATCTTCCCCGCCCGTTCGAGGTCGAGAATGTTCAGGCCCGCTCCCAGCTCGACATGGTCTTTCGGCTCGAAATCAAATTTGACCGGCTCGCCCCACTGGCGTTCCACCCGGTTCGCGGACGCGTCCGGGCCAACGGGCACGCTCTCGTGAGGCACGTTGGGGATCACCAGCAGGGTCTTGCGCATCGCCTCGTCGGCCTCGCGGGCCTTGTCTTGAAGCGCCTTCGACTTCTGGCTCACGTCGCGCATGGCGGCTATGGCGTCCGACGCGTCTTCCTTCGCCTTCTTCTTCCTGGCGATCTCCTCGGAGGCCCGGTTCAATTCGGCGCGCAGCGTCTCCGCCTCATGAATCAGTTCCCGGCGCGCGGCATCCGCCGCGATGATCGCGTCCAGGTCGATCCCCGCGTTGCGGTTGGCCAGGGCCGCCCGCAACAGTTCTTTGCTCTCGCGCACGAATTTGATGTCAAGCATATCGGAATCCTTTGTTCCTTTTTTGTACATCGTCTGGCCGGGGCCCCGCCCACACGCGGGCAGACCGCTCGCTACCGGATACTGCGGATCAGGCCGAGCAGCCGGTCCAGCTCGTCGAGATTGAAATACTCGATCTCGATCTTGCCCCGGGTCTTGTCGCTGGTCCTCAGGGCCACCTTTGTGCCGAGTTTGCGGCGCAGTTCGTCTTCAATGGCCGTGATGTTCGGGTCCTTGGAGACGGCGGGCTTCGGCGATGCGCCTTCCCGGGACGCCATCTTTTCGACCTGGCGCACCGACAGCCCCTGACTTACGATCTTCCGGCACGCGGCCATCTGTGCCTGCGGCGACTCGAGGGCCAGCAGCGCCCGGGCATGGCCCATGGCGATGCTTCCGTCGGCCACCCGGGACTGCACCACCTCGGGCAGATTCAACAGGCGCAGCGTGTTCGTGACCGTCGCCCGCTTTTTGCCCACCTGGTCGGCCAGTTCTTCCTGAGTCCATTCGAATTCATCAATCAGCTGCCGGTATCCCCGCGCCAGTTCAATCGGATTGAGGTCTTCGCGCTGGATATTCTCGATGAGGCCGAGCTTCAGCATGTCCGCGTCCGAGACCTCGCGGCATACCGCTGGAATGGTCTCGAGATCGGCCATGACCGCCGCGCGCACCCGCCGCTCGCCGCTCACCAGCTCGTAGCCGTCGCCCGCCGTGCGCACGATGACCGGCTCTTGAACCCCGTCGCGCTTGATCGATTCACTCAATTCTTCGAGCGCTTCTTCGTCGAACGTCATGCGGGGCTGTTTCGGATTCGGCTTCAGATCCCGCGGATTCAGCAGCAGCAGCCGCGGCCCCGCCGGCTCATCAGGCTGCATCGCCAGGTCGTCGGGACGGTCCGTCGCCGCATTGCTCGATATCAGGGCGCCCAGGCCCCTGCCCAGGCCTTTCTTCTTCTTAGCCACGCGATACCACCTCTCGGGCAAGGGCCAGATAGGCCCGCGCCCCCACCGATTTCAAATCATAGAAAATCACCGGTTTGCCAAAACTGGGCGCTTCGCTCAGCGTCACATTGCGCGGAATGATCGTCTGGTACACGCGCTCGCCCAGGTGGGCCCGCACGTCTTCAACCACCTGATTCGAAAGATTCGTGTGCTGGTACATCGTAAGCAACACGCCATGCAGCTTCAATCGCGGGTTGAGATTGTCCCGGATGAGTTTCACCGTCTGAAGCAGCTCGCTCAGCCCTTCCAGCGCGTAATACTCGCACTGCAGCGTGATCAGCACGCTGTCCGCGGCGCTCAGCCCGTTGACCGTAAGCAGGCTCAGCGACGGCGGGCAATCAATGAACACGTATTCATACTCGCCGCGAAGGGGCTCCAGGGCGTCGCGCAGCCGATACTCGCGCCGTTCCGCACTCACCAGCTCGACTTCCGCGCCCACCAGCTCCCGCGTCGCGGGAACCAGGTGAAGATGGTCCATTAACGTTTTCTGGCGAATGCCCTGCAGCGGCTCGCCGTCAACCAGGGCGTCGTACAGCGTCCCGTCGAGGGCGCTCTTGTTGATCCCCAACCCGCTCGTGGCATTCCCCTGGGGGTCCAGATCAATCAGGAGCACCTTCTTACCCGCGGCGGCCAGGCAGGCCGACAGATTGATCGCCGTGGTGGTCTTACCCACCCCGCCTTTCTGGTTCGCGATGGCAATGACTCGAGCCATGCGGCCCTTCTCCAAACCCGTGTCTTGATGCACCCATACCCTCTCAGGGGCGCCGCGGCAGACCCCGCTCTGACCGGTCAAATGACGGCCGTCTGCGCTATCTTTTTGCGCCAGAGCGACTTATAGCCAACAAGGCCGCGCCGGAGCGCGCCCCCCCAAGACCGCGTATCATACGGGGGGAGGAGCCGTAAGTCAATTTGCCGCCTGTGGATTGACCGGATGAACGATATGGGCAGGATGGCCGGGTGAAGCCGGATACGGGTGGGCCAAACGGCTCGTGGGGCGCTGCCCCGTCTGAACATACGCCGTCACACACCAAACTGGCGAAGGTGATGTTCAAAATGGGCCATGTGAAGGCGCGCCCAGCCGTCAACACCCAGATCGCCAAAATAGACATGGGGAACCGGCGCAAGTTCATCGGCCTGCACCAGGTTGAGGTAGTCTTCGAGCACCGCCTGAAGCGTCTCAAGGTTTCCCCGGGGCATCTCTCCGCTTCCGGGAATCTTGAGGTTCTTCGGAATACGCAGCAGGCCCGACAACACCAGCGGGCCAACGATCCGGCGGCTGAACCAGGTGCTGCGGTTCACCGGCGCGCCGTTTCGGCCCATCGAATAGCGGAGCGTATCCGCCAGGTGGGCATACAGCTGGTCCCGCGTCAGACGCCCCCACCGCGGCCGGGTCTCAGCAGACAGGCCGCTCAGGCGCTCGATGATCTCTTCCGCGTAGTCATGGTCGAACGGACGCATCCCGGTTTCCGATCCTCGCAAAAAAACCATTCATGGTGGCCAGGCTCAATGCACGCCGGACGGCGCGGCCCCGGATTATCGCTCCGCTGTCTGCCGCGCACGCGCCTGGCGTGCGGTCGGGGCGGCGAGCTTCGTGACCAGCAGTTCCAGCGCGAGCGCCCGGTCGACATGCGTGCTGCGCAGCAGGATCTCTGTGTCCATGCAGATGCCGAAGGCATCCCGCATCTTCTCTTCGCCGATCTTCTGCGCCAGCGGGGCGACTTTTCGGGCAACAAAACTGCTCATTCGGGGCAGGCCGCGGGTCTTGGCCGCCACCGCGTACGCACTCTTTAACAGCCAGTTTAACGAGCCCAGTATCTGAAACTCGTTCACGCCCATGTCGAGCAGCTCCCGCAACGTGCGCAGCGCGGTACCCACGTCCGAGTCCGCGATCGCGTCGGTCAGCGTCCAGACCCGTTCTTCCGCCACATCGGCACAGGCGGTCTCGACGTCTTCCACCTCGATGCTGTCCTTGGCGCCGACATAATCACACACGAGATGGATGGCGTTCTGAACGTCTCCCAGACGCGAGCCCGTGCGTTCGGCCAGGCTCTTGACCGCCGCGGAATGGATCTCTTTCCCCCGGGCCCTGACCTCCGCATGGATCCACAGGGCCACCTCCGCATCGCGCAACTGGGGACACGGCACCACGCCGCCCGCGGCGTCGCACGCTCTGTAGAACCTCGACCGCCGGTCCATCGTGTCCGCCACAAACAAAAGCAGCGTCGACGCGCACGGATTCCCCAGATAGGTCAGCAGGGGACCGCAGGCCGATTCGGCAAGATACCGTTCCGCCCGGCGCACCACGACAATGCGCCGTTCCGAAAGAAAGGGCAGCGTCTCCGCTACGGACACAACCTCCGCCGGATCCGCCTCATCCGCGAAATACGCGTTGTAGGCCATGTCCCGCATGCTGGGGTCGACATACAGCGCCACGATGCGCTCAATGGCGCGTTCCGCAAGCAACGGTTCATAGGAAGCTTCCCGCGCCCGCGGCGCCTTGTGCGGGCAGAACAGCGTCACCGGGCCCGGAGGGGCGCTTTCAATGCTTCGCGCGAACTCCTGAATGTCCACGGTTCACCACGGCTCGATGGTGCGCAGGAAAATGTCCGAAGCCAACTGTTCCAGGGCTTCCGCCACACCGCGGTTCTCCTCTTCCGAAGGGAACGAACGGACGGTCGGAAGGAAAAACTCCGCGTTCCCCCGCAGGCGGTCCGAGGACTGCCCCGCCGCGCGCGTGTAAAACGTCGTTTCCCCCACCAGCTGGTCATCTTCCCACAGTACTTTGCCGGTCCTGGCATCGGTCAGGCGGGCGCCGGCCGTCACAAAACAAAGAAACTGAGTTACTTCGTCGTCGCTGTCGTACGTCAGCCCTTTCCGGTCGTAATCCAGGATGACCCCCTCCAGAATCAGGTCGGCCTTGTCCAGCGGCGTGACTTCCAGGCGGGAATCGGCCATGAACTTCCGAATCACCGCGTTCGTGAGCGGGGCCTGCAGGTCGTATTCCCTGCTGAGATTCTTGAACGCGGGCACGGCGATCGTCTGATATTGCGCGTCAAGCGTGCTGTGGGTCGAATACCCGCAGCCTGCCGCGCACGCCGCCATCATGACGCACCCCGCTATCGCCCATCGGCCGTTCATGGCTGCGCTGTCTGTTCCTGTTGCACGGACTGCTCGAGCCACAGCTTGGCATCCGTCGCCGCCGCGGTGTCGGGGAACTGTTCGACCACGACTTCGTAGTACATCCGGGCCGCGGTAAACCGGCGCCGCTTCTCGTAAAAGCGGGCCGTGTCCAGGCGTTGTCGCGCGATCTTCTCGCGCATCTCGCCGCGCTTGGCATCCAGCCCCTCGCCCCGTTCATCCTCGGGAAAACGCGCCTTGAATTCGTCAATCGCGTCAATCGCCAGCTTGCTCCGCGTCTGATCGTAGTCCGGAGGCAGCGAGGCCTCGTAGTAACACATCGCCAGGCCGTGGCTGGCGTCGTCGACCCATTCGGAACCGGAGTAGTCTTCCAGCACGCGCTGGTACTCGTAGGCCGCCTCCACGTATTCATCGCGCGTGAAATGGCACAGACCGACCTTATACTGGGCTTCCGCGGCCGCTTCCTGGAAGGGCTGGTTATCGATCACCATCGAGTACACGTCGATCGCCTTTTTGAACGGGCGCCCGCGAAACAGCGTCCACCGCTTGTTCAGGCGTTTCTCGCCCAGCGCGTAGAACCGGTCGCCAATCTCATACTGTTTCGCGATGACCGTGTCGTACAGGTCCGTGCCTGGATAATTGGTGATCACCTGCTGGAACTCGTTGGCCGCTTCCGTGTAATCGCCCCGCCGGAGGTTGATTTCCCCGCGGAGGAACTGATTATCGTCGGCCCATTCCGAATCCAGATAGTACTTGTCGAATTTGTTGGTCTCGCGCATCGCCCGTTTGTATTCGCCTTGTTCCATCAGCGAACGGGCCGCCTCCACCTGGAGCTCCGCCGTCGGTTGCGGAAGGTTCTTCTCGTTGATCCACCGTCCGGTAGCCGGATTCCATACCCACGCGTCCGCGGCCGTCCCCAACATGAGAAGCCCCATGGCCAGAAGCACACCGCATTTCCGGACTGATACCTCGCTCACCTTATGTCCTCCGAAGCCGTTCGAGCGTTTCGAGACGGAACCTGCTGACCCAGCCACCCACGGCCGGCGCGCCCCCTGGCACGCCGCCCCATTCCCATCATACCTGTTTGCTGGAAATACTACCAATCGCCCCGGCCGAACTCAACAAGTCTTCCGGCCCCAGGCGCCGCCCCGGCCCGTGCACGGGCCCGTGCGTCCCGCGCTGCCTTGTCTCGCTCCGGGCCGCATGCTATAGTGGCCCTGCGGCCGGAGCATGCGCGGCGGCGACTTCGCGCGGGCCAGCGGCACACTCGTGCGCGCCTCTTCCGGCCCCTTCACAGAAACCCGGATACACCAGGAACCGCGTCGTTGCCCCGCGCGGGAGAGCATGGGAAGCGCCATTGACCGACCAGCCTCGACACGTCAACGACCCGCTCCGCGATGCGTACGAAATCCAGAAGGATGCCGCGAGCCTCGGGTTCGACTGGCCGGATATCGCCCCCGTTTTTGACAAAATCCTCGAGGAACTCGACGAGATTCGCGACGCCTTGTGCGACGGCGCGCCCAACGACGCACGCCGCGAACTCGGCGACCTGCTATTCGCTGTTGTGAACCTCTCCCGGTTCCTGAACGCCGACGCGGCCCGCGAACTGGACGCCACCAATCGCCGCTTTCTCGCGCGGTTCGGAAAAGTGAAAGACGAGCTCGAACGCGCCGGCCGGAGAATTCAGGACTGCTCGCTCGAAGAAATGGATCAAGTGTGGCAACGGGTTAAGGCGGCCGAACGCAGCGCAGAATATGACGCTTGACTTTTGATGCGATTTGTTGCAAACTCGCAGACTCACGCGATCGCATTTCGGCCTTTATTTACGGGGCTGTGGAGCGATTGTGGAAAACTTGTGGATAACCTTGGGATGCAGACGGGGCGCCGTCGCGGCGGCCGCCGCGGCACGGTCTCGTGAGTCCGATAAACACGGTATTTCGTCGTTAGAATTGCAGTTCCTGTACTCCGAATTTGGGGCGAGTTGAAGCGCGCGGAAGGGGCACGTGGGGAACGTCGGCATACGCCGCACGATGCCGTGGCTCCATCACCGTCGTGTGCGCGACTGCATCCCACCGCGGGTGGATGAGGGGGTAGAGGGAATGGCCGTTTGCGATGCAGGAGGGATAATGGCGCCACAGGAATCCAATCCCTGGGCTCTCGCCCAGGAACGACTCAAGAAAATCCTCGATGAACACAGCTACAAAAACTGGTTTTCACAAACCCAGTTCGAATCCTGCGAAGCGGGCCGCCTGGTCGTCGGCGTGCCAAGCCAGTTCTTTGCCGACTGGCTCAAGGGCCACTACATGGACGCCATCAGCGACACCCTGCGGACGCTGATGCCCGATTTCGCCGAGGTGCGCTTCGTCGCTTCGTCGGACTCCTCGCGGGAAACCGTGGAAAAAGTCGCCCCGCCCCCCAG
>JAAYAQ010000583.1 GCA_012719295.1 Candidatus Hydrogenedentota bacterium
AGGATGATCCGGCCCAGATCTCGTTCCCGGCTTCGTCCAGAACAAGGTAGCGAATCACCCACTCGTCGTATGTGGGCGTCAGGCCGATATTGAGCCAGTTCATGGCAATCGCGAGCTCGCCGCTCTGCCACGAGACTGTTGCGGAGGTAAACAGGTTCCGGTAGCCGATAATGGCGTACATCTTGTGGAAATTGTCGATGGCCTGGGGATCATCAAAGATATTGTATCCGACGGGGTTCACGTACGATGTCGTTCCGGTGGGTACATTGCCGTTGCGGATGACAACGGGATGCAGATACTTCACCTGCTCGAGCAGATGCGAATAGGGGCGGAAATCCGGGGTTGGCATGGCCTGAAGCGGCTCTCCGACGACGGGCGCCGACTTCCATCGGTCGCGGAGGAGCTCATACAGCTTCACGCCGTCTTTTTCGTATTCGTTTGCCTCGTAGAACAGTCTTTGCACATAACTCAGATTTTCATCCCAGCCCCAATTGTCGCGGAAGATGCCGAAGAGGCCCGCGTCATTTTTCGCCGTGAGCAGGTGAAAATGGTAGTCCTTGAGGGTGTCGTACGTTTGCGGGCTGTAGACCATGCCGTTTGTCGGAGCCAACAACCGGATATCCGGGAAATGCGTGACGTAGGCATCCGCGAATCGAATCAGACACTCCGAATTCGCGGGCACAAGTTGCTTCGGATAGGCCCCCTCGCCCCAGAATCCAAAGTACCGCAGCTCGATATAGCGCACCAGCTTCTTGCGCTGAACCGTCTTTCCGTTAAAGGTCTGCGTTCCCTCGAGATATTCCGCAAAGGCGCGTAATAGCGCGTCGTATCGTTCAAAGAAGTGCGGATTCCCGAAGTTGGGCTCCCATCGCGTGATGTTCCCCCTGGAAGCCGTGTACTTTACGTCCTTGTGTTCACTGCGTTGCATGGCCTCATGCACGTAGACCGGATACGCGCACAAGGCCCCGTCTATGGTGATGCCATGATTGGCGCTTGTCACGAAGCAGCCGATATTCAGCTTCTGCCCGTACTGAATGCACCACGCGAAGTGCTCGTCCATGTTCGGGAACAGATACTGCCCTTCGTCGCATTCGTAGTCGGACCAGTTGACCCGAATCATCGAGTTTGCGGCGTATTCGCTGACGTGAACCGCGGTCTTGACAAGCTGGGTGACCCCATTGCCGGGACCGCCTTTCCAGATCTCGGTGCCCGTGCCCGCGTTTTGAATCGCCCCGGCGCCGACGTCGATGATCACGGGCCGGAGCTCCACGTGGGCGCCCTCTCCATCCGCAAACAGCGCGCAAGGCGCCAGGAAAAGGACGACCAGGACGCTCCACCTGCCGATCATGTGCCGGCTCCGCCTCGGCATTTCATGCGGTGTCATGAGCGCTCCCCCATTTAACGGGCCCGAATCACTGAACCCTTCCATGAGAAGGGCTTGTCAAGGCCTTTAAGGCCGACGTGGCTGACACAAAAAGAAAAGGGCCTACGCCGTATTTGCGTAAGCCCTTGGTATCATTGGTGGAGATGAGGGGAATCGAACCCCTGACCTCTTGTCTGCCAGACAAGCGCTCTCCCAACTGAGCTACATCCCCGTTTTTGGGCGCTTCTTTTTCGAAGCGCGTGTAAGTATAGAGCGTGGCCGCGAGCGAGTCAAGTTTTTGGGGGCCAGGCGTGTGGGTCCCGGCGGGTGTTGCGGGCAGGCGGGGCGGTCGAGGGGGCTGATCTTGCCGCGGGGGTGGAAAACGGCTACACTCAGGATTCTTCGCTGGGGTTGTGGGAAGGCTCCGATTGAGAGGCGGGTACAATGACACGAAACTGGTCGCGCAGGGAGTTTGTGGGGATGGGTATGGCTGCGTCGGCGGGGCTGGTCCTGTCGGGGATGGCCCAGGGCCAGGAGGCTGGTCCGAAACCGGTTCGTGTGGGCGTGGTGGGGGTCGGAAACCGGGGGACGAGTCTGACCGGCAACCTGTTGCGTCTGCCGGGGGTGCAGATTCCGGCGGTATGCGACATCAATCCCGAGCATCTGGCGCGCGCGCAGGCGCTGGTGGAGACCGCCGGCCAGCCGAAGCCGGAGGGGTACGGGGAAAACGAGGCTGCTTACGAGAAGTTGATGGCGCGCGACGATCTGGACGCGGTCATTATTGCGTCGTACTGGCAGTGGCATACGCCGATGGCCGTTTGCGCGATGCGCAACGGGAAGTATGCGGGCGTCGAGGTGCCCGCCGCGCTGGACGTGGCCCAGTGCTGGGACCTGGTGAATACGTCCGAGCAGACGGGCGTTCCCTGCATGATGCTGGAGAACTGGAGTTTCCGGCAGGACAATCTGGCGGTTCTCAACATGATTCGGCAGGGGATGCTGGGGCAGATTGTTCATTGCCATTGCGCGCATTCGCATGATTGCATCGACCACTGGTTTTTTGACCGGGAGGGCAACGATCGCTGGCCGGCCGAGTTCCTGGTCAAGTACAACCGCGACCAGTATCCCACCCACAGCCTGGGTCCGGTCCTGAGCTGGATGGACATCAATTGCGGAGACGCGTTCGCCACGCTCGCGTCCACGGCCACGGCGCAGCGGGGCATCAACGCCTATTTTGCGCGTCAGTTTGGTCCCGAGCACCCCAATGCGACGAAGGCCTTCGCCCAGGGTGATATCGTCACGACGACCATCAAGACCCATGGCGGGAAAACGGTCATCATCAATTACGACATGCAGCTTCCGCGGCCGTATGACAACCGCTGGCTGATTCAGGGGACGCTGGGGCTGTACAATGAACAACGCAATGCCGTTTACATTACGGGGCAGAGCCCGGAATACCATGAGTGGGAACCGTTCCCGCCGTATCAGGAGAAATACAACCATGCCTGGTGGCGTGAAGGGGCCGGCGTGCAGGACGGCCACGGCGGCACGGATTCCCTGGAGCTCGCCTTGTTTGTGAAGGCGGTTCGCGACAGGACCCAGACGCCGATCGATGTCTATGACAGCGTGGCCATGAGTTGTATCGTGGGGTTGTCGGGGGAGTCGATCGCGAAAGGAAGCGTTCCCGTGGAGGTGCCGGACTTCACTCGCGGCCAATGGAAGACCCGCAAGCCGGTTTTCGGGGTGGTGGCCTGATCCCGGCGGGACCGCCGGGCAATTTCCGCATATGCGCGTAGAAGCAGTCCATTCATGAGTGTTCACGATACCCGGAACGACACCGAAGCCACCCAGCGGAACCAGTTTGGCACGTTTGGCGGGGTGTTTACGCCGTGTCTGCTGACGATCCTGGGCGTCATCCTGTTCATGCGGTCCAATTTCGTGGTGGGCCAGGCGGGGATTGTGGGGGCCGTCGCGATCCTGCTGCTTGCGAAATCCATCACGTTTTTCACGGCCCTTTCAACGAGCGCGATCAGCACGAACATGACCGTGCGCGGCGGCGGCGCCTATTACCTGATCAGCCGGGTGCTCGGTCCGGAATTCGGAGGGGCCATCGGCATCATGCTGTTCCTGGCGCAGGGGGTGTCGGTGCCGTTCTACGCGCTCGGGTTTGCCGAGGCGGTCACGCAGACCTTCCCGGTCCTGCGTGAGCACGGCCAGGCCGTGGCGTTCGCCACCGCGGCGTGCCTGTTCGTGGTGACCTATGTGGGCGCACGCTGGGCGATTAAGGTGCAGTACGGCATTATGGCCGTGTTGGCGGCATCCATTTTCGTGTTTCTGGCGGGATCGGCCCTGCGTTTCACGCCGGAGACCTTCGCGGCGAACGTCTGGCCGGCCTTTACTCCGATTGATGCCGGCGCGGCGCCGGGCGAGCGGTATTCGTTCTGGATCATTTTCGCCATCTACTTCCCCGCGGTCACGGGGATCATGGCGGGCGTGAACATGTCGGGCGATCTTAAAGAACCGGCGCGAAGCCTGCCTCGGGGCACGCTTGCGGCCATCGGCGTGGGGCTGGCGATCTACCTGGCGCAGGTATTCATTTCCGGCGGCGCGTTTTCCCGGGACCGGCTCCTGGATGAGCCCTACCTGGTTCTGAAGGAGAACGCGCTGTTTCATCTCGGGTTCCTGGTGGCGGCGGGCATGTTCGCGGCGACGCTTTCGAGCGGCCTCTCAAGTTTCATGGGGGCGCCGCGCGTGCTTCAGGCCGTTGCCCGCGACGGCATCCTCGCGACGCTTCGCCCCTTCGCCAGAGGTTCGCGGGGCACGGACGAGCCCCGGCGCGGGATCGTCGTGTGCGCACTGGTCACCTTCGGGGTCATCTACTGGGCGACGTCGGTCGCCGGCGATGGCGCGCTGGACCTCGTGGCGCGCGTGATCACCCTGTTTTTCCTGTACACCTACGGCATGCTGAACCTCGCGGCCTTCATCGAGGCGTTCGGGGGCAACCCGTCGTTCCGGCCCCGGTTCCGCTTTTTCCATTGGGGTACGGCCCTTGCCGGCGGCATCGGGTGCGTGGCCGTGGCCATGGTCATCAACTGGTGGGAATCCCTCGCGGCCATGGCGTTTCTCGGGGCGCTGGTGTGGAGCATCAAGCGGCGCGAGCTGAACACGGCATTCGGCGACGCGCGCCGCGGCTTTGTGTACCGGTCCGCCCGGAACAACCTGCTCCAGCTCGCGGAGATGGAGGAATCGCCCAGGAACTGGCGGCCCACGGCGGTGGTCTTTTCGGGAAACCCAGAACACCGGGAGAGCCTGGTGACGTATGCGATCTGGATGGAAGCCGGGCGGGGCGTGGTGTTTCTGGCGAACGTGCTGGTGGGCAACTTTGAAGAGTATGCGGCGCACCGCATGACGGCGGCGCGCCAGTTGCGCGAGTTCTGCCGGAAACGGGCCATTGACGCCTTCCCCGTGGTCGTCATTGACGAAAACCTTGAAAACGGGATGACGGGGGTGATGCAGGCGCTCAGCATGGGTCCAATTCGCGCGAACATGGCCATCTTCGGCTGGTCCGAGGAGCCTGCGCGGGTCAAGACGCACCTGCGCGAGTTTTGCCGCGCGAAGAGCCTCGACATGAGCGTGGTGGCCATTCACGCGGGGCGCAGCCTTTTCCCGCGCGGCCAAAAACGGATCGATATCTGGTGGCGCGGTCTCAAGAACGGCGGACTCATGGTGATTCTGGCCCATTTGCTCACGCGCAACTGGGAATGGGCTGACACCCGCATCCGCCTGCTACGCCAGATCGACAACGAAGCCGGCCGGGAATCGACCCGCGAAGATCTGGCTCACCTGCTGCGCGACGCCCGCATGGAAGCGCAGGTGGAAGTGGTCGTGAGCGATCAGCCTTTTGCGGCGGTGCTGGCCCAGCATTCTTCGGACGCGGCCTGCGTGTTTCTCGGTTTTGAAGTGCCGCCCGCCGGCCATGAGCGCGCCTGGTTCACACAATACCAGGGCCTCCTGCTGGACACGCCCACGACCGTGCTGGTCTCTTCCGTAGGCGCTGAAGACTTGATGGCGTAGAGGGGAGTATCCGCGCGGCGGGTGGAGCCAGCGAGGCCACGGAAGGGCGCAGAGTCCCCCGGCCTCAGCAGGCGCCCTGCAGCGGCCATCGCGTCTGCATCGTGCGTGCGCGGGGATTCGGGAAAGACAGGCATGATTGCATCCCGTCAGGGGCGCCCCTATAATCAGGCGCGCAAACGGTCGGCAGTATTCTCAGGAAGGGCCCGTTCATGGTGGAGTTGCCCCGAGCCACCCTCTCGCAACTGATTTGGGGGGGAGGACTCTTTGTTGGTCTGATCCTCATTGCGTTCTCGGTGGAACGCCTTCGCCAGCGCCGTCGCATCAGCAAACAGCGCTCCGCGGAGTGGAACACCGTGGAGTGCATCATTCGCGACAAGGAACTGACGCCGGAAGAGCAAAAGGCGTTGCGGACGCTGATTCGGAAGCAGTCGCCGCAGGAGCCTCTGCGCACGGTGACGGTGCGCCAGCACTTTGACGCGTGTGTGGAACGCCTGATGGAGAGCCTTGGGCAGTCGCGCGACCGGAAACAGTACGCCGAGATGGGCAGCCTGCTTCGCGATGTGCGCGTCGCGCTGGCCCTGGATTACGTGCCGTTTGGCCAGCGCATTCAATCGACGCGCGAATTGTCGTCGGGGCAGTTGATTTCGCTGGCGCTGGCCTCGGACACCACGCCGCGCTGGCACGCGGGCCGCGTTGAAGACCTCGATGAGGCCTACCTGTACATTTCGCTGGACGACATGGATGCGCGCGGCCTGAACGAGTTTCAGCCGGGCGCCGAGGTGCGCGCCCGGCTTTGGCGCGAAGACGATGCCCGGTACGCGGTGATGCTGGAATGCGCGGGGCTGCACGATACCCCGCCGTCGTTCGTGTTTTACCACAGCGGGAAGCTCGACCGGCTTCAGGCCCGCAGCGATTACCGGATCCGCCACGAACAAACCACCTCGATCGGGGTGATCAACAAGCCCCTGGAGGACCAGGATCTCGACCGACTCGCGGAACGCCCGCTGGTCACGAAGCTTCGCGGGCGGATCACCAACCTGAGCGCGGGCGGCTGTGCGCTGGTGGTGCAGCAGGCGATTCCAGCCCAGGTGCTGCTCCGCATCGTGATCGAACTGGACGACTGGGAGCCGTTCGACGTGTTTGCGCGCGTTGTCGCCACTGCGCCCATCTCGGGCGGGCGGAGTTTTGTGCGCGCCTCGTTTGTCGCGATCGATGACGAGATGCGGGACAAAATCGCGCGTTACATCATCCGCCGTCAGCAACGGCTTGCCGATGCCCATGAACCCGAACAGTGATCCCTTTGCCTTATTTCCGGAGGCATTCCGCGCCGTGGTGCGCAATCCCCGTGCGCTGGTCTTGTACATTGTACTGGTCATGGGTGTTGCGGGCGGCAAACTCGCGGTGATGTATCCCTTCACCGGCGGCGAAACGCTCGAAGACCCGCAACTGGCCGTGCGTCTTGTTGACCTGCTCACCGATCTGGCGCTTGCCGGCACGTATGCTTTTGCGCAGACCGTGGCGTTTTCGTGGCTCGGGCAGGATCTCGACCGGCCCCTGTGGCGGGTGAAAGGCATCAAGGACGCCCTGACCCGTTTCTATCCGGTCTGGCTCATGCTCGATCTGCTCATCCTCGCGTTCAGCACCATCGCCGGCAAACTGCTCGTGGCCGACATCAACAACTCCCTCGGCCAGTTCATGCTGCTGTTGTTCCTGGTGATGCAGATCATCGCGATCCCGATAGGCGCGGCCATCATGTTTCACGGGGAATTGAAATGGCGTGAACTGGGCCAGAGTCTGGCGCCCCTGGGCCGCCAGTTCTTCTCGACGTTCCTCGTCGTCTGTTTCAGCGGCACGGTGCTGGTCATGCTGTTGTTCGTTCTGCTTCCCGCCACGGCCGAGGTGCTGTGGCTGCGCCCGTTCATCGAGATTCCGGGCGGGCTGGCGGAGTGCGTCATTTTCGCGGCCACGTGGTTCATCTGTATCATGGATCGCGAGGCGGACACGGCCAACGACGACTTCGATTTCTGATACGTCCGGGACATTCCTATGCAGGTTGAGTTTCCATATGGTCGCGGCACCGTCACGGGCAGCGTTCCCTGGGCGCGATGCCTGGGTGTGCTGGACGTCGTCCCGGCGGCGCCGTTGCCGGACGTGCCCCGCGCGCTCCGGGACGGGCTTCAGCATCCCATCGGTACGCCGGCCCCGTTGCTGGAGCCGGTCGGGCGCGGCCACCGGGTGCTGATCATCGTCTCGGACAGTTTCCGGCAGACGGGCATCGCGCAATGCCTGCCCGCCCTCATCGAGGCCCTGGCGCAGCAGGGTGTTTGCGATACCGGCATCCGCTTTCTTGTAGCCACGGGAATCCATCGCGCGCCCACCGAAGAGGAGCTCACGGCCATCCTGGGACCCGAAATGCATGCGCGGTTCCGTGCCAGGGTGGCGTGCCACGACGCCCACGACGCCGCGGGCCTGGTGGACGTTGGCACGACGTCGCGGGGCACGCGCGTGCAGGTCAACCGGGCGGCGGTTGAAGCCGACCATGTGATTGTCACGGGCACGACGGTTCTCCACTATTTCGCGGGGTTTGGCGGGGGCCGCAAATCCATTGTCCCCGGTATCTGCTCGGCCGGGACGATTTCCCAGAACCACTCGCTCAATCTCGACCCCGTCACCGGCGAACTGAATCCCGATGTGCGGATTGGCCGGCTCGACGGCAACCCCGTGGCGGAAGACCAGCTTGAGGCGGCCCGGATGGTCAGGACTACCGGCATGATCAACACGGTGCTCAACCGCGACAGCGCGATTGCGGGCCTGTTCGTGGGCGAACTCGAGGCGGCCCACCGCCAGGCGGCGGCGTTCGCGTTGCGCACGTTCGCGGCGCCGGTCGAAGAACGGGCGGATCTCGTGATTGCCGCGGCGGGGCCCCGCAAGAACTTTGTGCAGGCGCATAAAGCCCTGTTCAATGCGTATCAGGCCGTCAAACCCAACGGGCGCATCGTGTTCATTGCGCGGTGTGAAGAGGGGCTGGGCGGACAGCAGTTCGAGAAGTGGCTCCGGCTCGGGAGCCGCAGTGCCATCATCGAGGGCCTGCGCCGGCGCAGCGAAATCAATGGGCAAACCGCGCTTTCGACCCTCGAGAAGGCGCCGATTGCCTGGTTCGTGACCGACCTGCCGCCGGAAGACGTCGCCGCGCTGCACGCCCGCAGGGCCGTTTCGCTCGAAGACGCCCTGGAACGCGCCCGCCAGGAACTGGCCGCGGCCGGGACCAGCAACCCGACCTGCTACATCATGCCCCAGGCGGCC
>JAAYAQ010000136.1 GCA_012719295.1 Candidatus Hydrogenedentota bacterium
GGCGCCGCATGACGCCTCGTCCTTCTATCAGGCCGCGCGCAGCATGCGCGAGGCGGCCCATCTGGGTGCGGCGTGCGACTACTACCGCAAGGCCGTGGGGCTGAACGACCAGCACTATGGGGCATGGTGCGAGCTCATCGACACCCTGGTGCGCTGCAATCAGCTGGACGAGGCGGACCGCGTTTCGTCGGATGCCTTTGAGAACTACCGCCAGGTGAGGCTGTTCTACGCGGCCCGCGCCCTGGTACTGACGCACCGGCGCCGGATGCAGGAAGCGTTTCCGCTCATCAGCGTGGCTCTGGAAGGCGATTCGGAAGCGTGGTATCCCCGCTGCGTGATGGGCGAGCTGCTGGTGCGCTTCGAGCGCGAAAAACGGTTTGAGGCGCAGCGGTTTTTCGAGGAGGCCATCGACAAGGCGCCCGACCCCTGGGAACCGTATTTCCTGGCGGGATGGACGTTTCTGTGCACGGGCATGCCCGCGCTGGCGGCAAGTTACCTGGCCGAGGCGGCCCATTTCCGTCCCGGTTCGGCGCTGTGCTGGCTGTATCTGGGGGACAGTTTCCGGGCGCTGCGGCTGTACGACCAGGCCATCTTTTATTACCAGTGCGCTCAGGAACTCGAACCGAACAGCGAACTGTCGATCGCGCGGCAAAAAGAGTGCGGCAAGCTCAGTTTCGGGTTGATGCGCATATTCAGCAGACACAAGTTGCGGGACCGTTGGAAGACCGCCATGGAAGAGCTCGCGAGAGAAACGGAACGGGAGGAACCATGACCGACACGTATGCGTCGCCCCTGGTCGAACGGGTGGCCACGAAAGACATGATCGCCCTGTGGAGTCCGCAGAAGAAGTTCTCGACCTGGCGCCGCTGCTGGGTGGCCCTGGCGGAGGCGGAGCAGGAGCTCGGCCTCCCCATCACGGACGAGCAGCTCGACGAGATGCGGGCGCATGTGGACGACATCGACTTTGAAGCGGCCCGCAAATTCGAGGAAGAACTGCGCCACGACGTGATGGCCCACATTCACGCGTACGGCGCGGTGGCGCCCAGGGCCAAACCGATCATTCATCTCGGCGCTACGAGCTGTTACGTGGGCGACAACACCGACCTGATCCTGATTCGCGAAGGTCTGGAACTTCTTTTGGGGAAAGCGGTTAACGTGCTTTCGCGGCTTGCGGAGTTCGCGCGGAAGTGGCGCGACCTGCCCACGCTGGGCTACACCCACTACCAGCCCGCGCAAGTGGTTACGCTGGGCAAACGGGCGTGTCTGTGGGCGCAGGACATCCTCATGGATGTTGAAGCGCTCGAGCAGGTGCTCGGAAACCTGCGTTGCCGGGGCGTAAAAGGCACCACGGGCACCCAGGCGTCGTTTCTGGCGCTGTTCGACGGCGATTCGGAGAAGGTACGGCAGCTGGACCGCCGGGTGGCGGAGAAACTCGGGTTCCGGCAGTCTTATCCCGTTACCGGCCAGACGTATCCGCGGAAGGTCGACACGCAGGTGCTGTCGGTGCTTGCGGGCATCGGGGAGAGCGTGCATAAATTCGCCACGGACATGCGGTTACTGCAGAATCTGAAGGAGATCGAGGAGCCGTTCGGGGAGAAGCAGGTGGGCAGTTCGGCGATGGCGTACAAGCGCAACCCGATGCGCTGTGAACGGGCCTGTGCGCTGGCGCGTTTTCTCATGGTATCGCCCCTCCACGGTTCGTTTACCACGGCGGTCCAGTGGTTTGAACGGACCCTGGACGACTCGGCGATCCGCCGCTTGAGCCTGCCCGAGGCGTTTCTGGCGTGCGACGGCATTCTGAACCTGTATCTGAGCGTGATGGAAAACCCGGCGGTCTACCCGAAGGTGATCGAACGGCGCCTGAAATCGGAGTTGCCCTTTATGGCCACCGAGAATATTCTGATGGCGTGCGTCAAGCGGGGCGGCGACCGGCAGGAAGTGCACGAAGTCATCCGCAGGCATGCGCAGGCCGCGGCCGCGCGGGTCAAACTCGAGGGCGCCGACAACGATCTGCTGGACCGGCTGGCGGCCGACCCGGCGATTGGCATGACCCGGGCCGAGATCGACGAGGCGCTGGATGTCCGCCAGTTCGTGGGCCGGGCGCCGCAGCAGGTGGACGAGTTTCTCCGCGAAGACGTTACACCCATTCTCGACCGCCACCGGGACAGACTGGGCGCGGCGTCGGATGTCCGCGTGTAGCGCGAGGAGACCAGCGTGACAAGCATGGGCAAGGCGCGGGGGGCGGGGCGTATTGCGGTAGTCGTGAACCCGCGGTCGGCCAACGGCCGCACGGGCAAGCGCTGGCCTGCCATGGGGTCGTCCCTTCGGGAAGCGGTCGGCGCGTATACGCTGCTGTTGACCGAATCGCCCCGGCACGCGACCGAACTGGTGCGGCAGGCGCTTCGGGAAGGCCATGACCGCATCATCAGCGTGGGCGGGGACGGTACCCATAACGAGGTGGTCAATGGCTTTTTTGAGGACGGATCCCTGATCAACCCGGATGCGTCGCTGGCCATCGTCCCCGCGGGCACGGGCTCGGACCTTGCCCGCACGCTGCGTCTTCCCTGGGGCGTGGATGCGCTGCCGTACGTAGTTGACGGAAGGTATACGCGCGCGGATGTCGGGCGCGTGCGCTATACCACGCCGGACGGCGAGCAGGACGTGCGGTATTTCATCAACATCGCCGATTTCGGCGCCGGCGGCGAGGTGGTGAAGCGGGTGAACCGGACGTCGAAGTTTTTCGGCGGGTTTTTGTCGTTTCTGTGGGGTTCGGTTTCGACGCTGGTCTCGTACGAGAACCCCGAGATTCAAATCGAGATCGACGGGGTGGAACTGGGCGGGCGGATCAATAACGTCATGGTCGCCAATGGCCAATACTACGGCGGCGGCATGCATGTCGCGCCGCATGCGCGTCTCGACAGCCGCGCGTTTGACGTCTACGTGATAGGCGACGTGGGCAAAACGGAAGCGGTGGTCAATCTGCCGAAACTGTACCGGGGGCGGCTGTTACGCAAGCCTGAGAAGGTGCGCTATTTCCGCGCATCCCGGGTGCTTGCCGACTCGTCGCAGGAGGTGTTGCTGAACCTCGACGGCGAACAGCCGGGCCGGCTGCCCGCGACCATCCAGTTGTTGCCCTCGGTGCTGAACGTGGTGACCGGCTGACGCCGGGCGGAGCCTGTACGGGGGAATCGCGCCACGGTTTCGGGGCGTTTTCACAGAGACGGGCATGATGTATCCTGTGGTGCGGAGCAGGTTCGGCAGATCACGACGGAAACGAGCGAGGAGGTTCTGCAATGAGCATGCGCATGCTGAGTACGGCGATGGTGCTGGTGGGGTTCGCGACGGCGGCCGATGCGGCATTTCAAGCGGGCGTGGCCGTGCGCGATGTGACCCCGGACCCCCTGCTGCCCGTGAGCGGCGGCGCGAGCCCGACGAGTCCCGCGTCCCGGCAGGTCGGCAACCTGACCGTGCGCGCGCTGGTGTTTGACCGGGACGGGGTGCGGGTGGCCATTGTGGGGGCGGACTTTCTCGGGTTTCCGGGAGCCCTGTGCGACCGGGTTCGGGCGAAGGTGCCGGACATTCCCCCGGAGAACATCTTGATCGGGTCCACGCACACCCACAGCGCGCCCGATATGTACGGGTTTCCCGACGGTCAAGGGGGACACGGAGCCGACCTCGAGTACATCGCCACGGTGATCGACCGGATGGCCGAAGCGATCAACGCCGCAGTGGGCAATCTCGCGCCGGCCTCGCTGAAAATCAACACGGGCGAGGCCAAAGGCAAGATCGCGTACAACTACTATGCTCCGCAGCTCTACGACCCGCGTTGTCACGTGATCCAGGCCATCGGCGAGGACGGCAAAGCGCTCGCCACGCTGATCAACTACGCCATCCACCCGGAGGTGATCGGTCCCGACCAGGGCATCCTGAGCCCCGACCTGTGCGGCCCGTTGTACGAGCGGGTGGCCGAACAGGGCGGCGGGACAGCCGTGTTCATGAACAGCGCCCAGGGCGGGATGGTCACCGCGGACTGCCGGGGGCCCGACGGCAAGGACATTCAGACCTGGGACGAGTGCGTGCGCATCGGCACGCTGCTGGCCGACGAGGCGCTGCGGATTGTGTCCGAGGCGCCCGTGCAGCCCGACCCCGCGCTGTACTGCACCGCCCGGGACGTCACCTTCGACGTGGATTCGGAGGAGATCCGTATGATCGCCGCCGCGTCGCCGATTGGCATGACGCTGAACCCCGGGAACACGGTGACCACGCAGATGAACCTCGTCAACATCGGCAATGCGCAAATCCTGACCATTCCGGGAGAGGCCCTGCCCAACATCGGGTACTACCTGAAGCGCAACATGAACGGCGAACACCATTTCCTGTTCGGGCTGACCAATGACGCTTACGGATACATCATGGCCAAGGTGGATTGGAACAGTTTCAAGCGGTACGAATACGTTTCCGGCCTGAATCTCGGCGAATTTGCGGGCGAGCATCTCATGGAGGAGTGCCTGGCCCTTGTGAAACAAAGTCCGAAGCCCGTGAAGCTTGCCGCAACCGCGGAGTGAATGCGGACCGGCGGAATGCGGCTGTCGCGAGGTCAGCGGTTCTCGATGCGTCCGTCCGGTCCGATGGCGACGTCAGACAGCGCGTCGTAGATGTGTCCTTTGGCGCGTTCGATGAACTCCTGTTCGCTGAGCGCGAAATCGGGGCTGATCTCGATGTCGACGGCGACCTTGTCCGCGGTATCGCGACGGACCGGAAACCCGGCGCGTTCGAGCCACCCACCCCACAGCGCGCGCATGGATTCACGCGCGGCGACGACGCTGTTGTCGCCTTCATAGGCCTTGATGGGAGTGTATTCTCCGAGGCGCGGAATCTCCAGGACCACCGGGTCGTGCGTGACGAAGCGGAGCGCGTCGAAGATGAAGGTCTCGAACTTGTACCCGTTGGGTTCGCGGGGTTCGATGCGCTCGCCGCGTTCGTTGAGGCAGGGGATCTTCTTGTGGGCGCGCCACCAGGGGAAGTTGTCGTAGTTGGCGTTCAACGATTCGATGAATCCCACATCGAGTATGTGGATTGCGGGACTGCCGGCATAGTGGATCAGGTTGCCCGCGGAATCGGTCTCGAGCAACTGGGGATAGAGGTCGAGCACGGTGTATTCAATGACCCGGTACACCCCGTCACAGAGGCAATGGACGCCGACCGCCTCGCGCGGCTTGTCTTTGCGGTGGGTTTTTGAGGACATCATGGCCGCGCGCATGACGTGATAGCCGATGAACAGGGGGTCGGCCACCTTGACGGCCCAGTTGTCGACCTGGAAGTAGCTCAGGGTGTCGACCCCGCGGTTCCGGGCGTCCCTGGCGATGCCGTTGTCCACAACGGCCGGGATGACGCCCCCGTGGCCGTTGGGGTTCATGGCGAGGCAGCCGGGCTGGTCCAGCATGAATTTGCCGTCCTGATCGACACAGGGGACCATGCGCTGTTCAAAAAAGACCACGTTGCCGGGCTCGATGCCGAAATAGTGGTTCTTCTCGAAGAACGCCCGGGTCTGTTCGTGGTTGGTGTCGCTGACCATGATGTACCAGGGCAGGCTGCAGTTGTACCGGCGCTGGAGGTTGCGGATTTTCTCCGCGTGGTAGCCGAAGATGCTCTTTCGCGTGATCGGGCCGATCGGATAGGCGCCCTTGGGGCCATCGAACCCGAGACGGGTTCCCTGGCCCCCGGCGACGAGCAGGAGCCCGACGCGGCCCTGTTTGAGCGCTTCCTCGCCGGCCTGCCACGCTTCCCGGGCATCCTCTCCCCCGCCCTTCGGAATCACGGGCACGGGGTCGATGCGGCCAAACCGTTCTTCCGGCGGCTCGCTCTTGACCCATTCCGCCACCAGGCGGTTCATGAGTCTGAAGTCGATGGACTCGATTTGCGCGAGCAGCTGCGCACGTTCGGGGCCGGTGAGCTGGTCCCAGAAACGGAACACGTGTTCCTGGCCGTTTTCTTCGAGGCGCGCGCGTGCAATGGATTCCGTCAGCATGGTTCGTATGCCTCCCCGCACTTGGATCCCGTTCCTGGTGCGCTGTCCAGTGACTATTTCGCGTCGATGATGGTGCCGCGCACCGGGACGACGTTCGGAAGCAGGGCGCCGTCCTCTCCCTTGACCGCAAATGTAAGTTCCTCGTCCCTTCGTCCCGCGTCCGGTGCACCGTTAATGTACAGTTCGATGGCGACCGTGTTGGGGCGCGGTCCGGGCGCGGTCTTGACGATGAAGAGCTCGCCCGATACCCGGGCGTCGACGATCTCGACCGGGCGGTCGGCCGCGACCAGCAGGGCGCCGACGGGACCGTCCAGGGGCCTTGCCCGGTTCCAGGTGAAGGCGATTTCCTTCTCGGTCAACTCGTAGAAACCCGTGACGGTGGCGTCGAGCTGCAAACGGTAGCGGCCCACGCGCCGGCAGGTGGTTTCGATGACGAAGGATTTGGAGTACTTACCTATGGGAGCGATGGGCTCGAGGGCGGCCGTGATGAGGTATTCCGGCTTGCCGGGCGTGCGCCATTCGGCTTCGGGGCGCTTCGCGAAGGTGAACGAACAGCTCTTGTCCTTCTTGTCGATGGGTTCGACGCCGAGCAGTTCAATGGGCTCCTCGCCCACCTGGCGGAGCACGGCCTGCCGCTGGGCGGGGGCGCCCTTGGGGACCTCGCCGAACTCCAGGACTTCGGGCTCCACCTCAAACTCGGGTTCGATGTGGGCCTTCACCACCAGCTCTTTCATGGGGGAGGCGGGCGCGTTGGATAGAATCGTCAACAGTTTTTCGGAGTAGAAGCCCAGGATACGGTCGGGCTCGATGGTGATCTCCATCGTGGCCGTGGCCCCGGGCATGATTTCCATCGGGGTGATCTTCCCGGTCGTACAGGCGCAGGTGGTGGTGATCTGGCGGATGACGAGCTTCTTGCGGCCGGTGTTCTTGACCGGGATCGTCTTGGTGGTGATTGTATCGTTGGGCAGCAGGCCCGCGTCGAACGTGTCCATGCCGATGTCGAGCACCGGCACCAGGTCCTGGTTTACGTCCACCGGGGGCAGCATCGCGCCCCCGGACGACTGGGAGGACGGCGTCCCGAGCCCCTGATCCGGTCCGCCCCGGCTGCTCAGGGCGGCATACAGGACAAAGGCGCCGATAGCGGCGACCACAACGATGACAACGTAAGCTGGACGTATGCGCATGGCTTATTCCGCGGTGAACTTCACCTTGTGACGTTTTTCGGCTTGCGACAGACTGTCCGCAAGATTCTGGTAGATGGCGTCCGTCATGTCAATGTCTTTTTCGAGGGCCATGAGAAGCGCGCCGACCACGGGCTCGAACACCGGGGTGACCGGCCGTGCCAGGGGGCAGACCTCGTGCACGCGCGCCATCATGCAGTCTTTGAGCACGGGGCTGCTTCCCTTGAATACACTGCCGCCGGTGACCAGGTCAAACGGCTGTGCGGTCATACCGAGCTTGCGCGCCACGGCGATCACCAGGTCGCCAAGATAGCCGCCGGCCGCCCGCAGTATCTCCAAGGCCGCCGGATCGCCTTGAAATGCCGCGTCGAAGACGAGTTTGGCCATGGGCTGAAGCTGGTCCATGGTCAATTCGCGCCGGTACATCTTGAAGAAGAACTCGTCGGCATCGGAACAGCCCGCCTTCTCGACGAACAGGCCGGTGAGCCGGGTCGGAGGGCGGACGCCGTCGCGGGCATGGTAAACCGCGTAGAGTCCCTGGCGACCGATGATGGTGCCTGTCCACAAGTCGCCGAATTCCTCGTTGAGCCCGCCGGCGCGGGCTTCCTGGCCCTCCGGGTTTATCCCGGCCGCAATCACGCCGGTGCCGCAGGCGATCACAATGCCGTGGGATGTCCGCAGGCTCCCGCGCATGGCGGCCATGGAATCGTTGCGGAAGATCCGGGGGGTGTCTCCGAACAGGGGCGTGTAGATTTCGCGTTCGAGCATGACGAAATCTTCCGGGAGGTCCGCTCCGGCGACGCCCATGCCAACCCGGGCGATGTCGGCCAGGGTGAGGCCGGCCTCCGTCAGGGCGTCATGGACGGCCCGCTGGTTCTCGCGTGCGGCGGCGGCGGTTCCCTGGAGCTCGTAGCTGCCGTTGCCTGCGCGCCCGAAACCCCGGATGCCGGCCGCGGCGTCCGCAATGAGACAGAACGTCTTGGTGGCTCCTACGTCCAATCCCAGGTAGTACTTCATGTCAGACTGTCACTCCCGTGCGATAAAGAAAAAAGCGCGGGAACGTATCCCGCGCTTGAATCCATCTGCATGATACCACCCTGAACCCCGCCATTCGCGCTAGTTGCCTTTGACCTCCTCGAGTTTGGAGCGTGCGCGCGCGGCCGCGGGGGTCATGGGATAGTTTTCGACCAGGTCCTCCAGTAGCGCGAGGGCGCGGTCCTGTTGTCCCAATTTGAGGTGGGCGGCCGCCTGGTTGAACATGCCGTAGGGCACCTTGGGGCTTTCGGGATGCTGCGCGCGCAGCTTCTCGAATTCGGAAACGCACTCATCGTAGCGCCCGAGGTTGTAGAGGCATTCGCCCTTCCAGAACTGGGCGTTATCGCCGATCTCGCTGTTCGGGAAGCGCGACATGAAGTCGTTGAAGAGGTTCAGCGCTTCGTCGTACTGATCTCGCTGGTAGGCCTCCATGGCCTTGTTATACGCCGGTACGGGGTCGAGGGCGCCCGTGGTCGCGGGGGCGGCAGCGGGGGCCGCTGCCGCGGACGGGGCGGTCGCCCCCAGGTCCGCCAACGGGTCCGGTTCCGCTGCCAACCCGGCAGCGGGCGGCGCCGCGACGGCTGTGGCGCTGGGCGGTTCTACCTGAACCGTCCCGGGAACCACGTCGGATTGGCTGCCGGCTCCCCAGCCCGTGCTGGACTGGCTGCCGGACGGGACCGTAATCCCGAGTGCCCGGTAGACGTTGACGGTCAGCGAATCCAGTTTGCTTTCGAGTTGGGCCAGTTTCTGCTGGTTTTCCTCGACCATACCCTGGAGTTCACGCGACTGGGTATTGGTTTCGTTGACCCGTACGCCCAAATCGGTCGCGGTCTCGTTCAGATGCTCGACGGTCCCCCCCAGGTCCTTCTCGAGACGCGACACTTTACGGTGCATGTCATAGATGGTGTTCGCCACGGGATCGTTCGACGTGCTCGTGGTGGCACACCCGGCGAGCAGCAGGACCCCGAGCAGAGGGGCGGCAATCATGAAAGAAACGCGCATGGATGACCTCTCTTAGTTCGCTCTGTTGAACTCAGCGCGACGGTTCTTGGCCCAGGCGGACTCGCTGTGGCCCGGATCCGCCGGATCCTCTTCGCCATAGCTGATCGTCACCAGGCGGTCGCCCGAGATGCCGAGGCGAATCAGGTAATCGCGCACGGCCAGTGCACGGCGCTCACCCAGTGCCAGGTTGTACTGCTGCGTGCCGCGTTCGTCGCAATGGCCCTCGATCTGAATCACGGAGTTGGGCATCTGCTTGATGATCTCCGCATTGCGTTTCAGCGTTTCCATGGCGGTGGGGTCCAGTTGCGAACTGTCATAGGCGAAATAGACGGTGCCGGCTTCGGCCAGCTGCTGGAAGAACAGCTTCTCTTGTTCAAGATTGGGCAGTCCCGCTCCGGTAGTGGTCTCGGGACCGGTGCTCTGGCCCGCGGTGGCATCGCTGGTAAGGTCGGGGGTGATTTGGGTCTTCTTTCTGCCGCAACCGCCGACCGCAACCGCGACGATGACCAGGGCCAACACAAACAGTTTCATCGATGCTCTGTACGACATGTCTTCTTCTTCCTCGCTCCACCTGACGTGGTTATGGTTTACCCGAACACTACAGCCACGACGATCGTAGCAGAGTCAAATCTTCGGGTCAACAACGCCCTTTTTGTGTTCACACTGTGAATATCGCGCGACGCATAAAAGTTTCAAACCGCGAAATGTGGCGCAACACAGGGCAAGTTTTACATTGACAGAAGAATGCAGAATACTGCAATGTATAAGCAGGCAGTAGTAATAATCCACAGGCGGGGAGATAGGAGGAAAAGACGGAAGGAAGGAGAGTGCGCGGAATGGGCAGGAACGAGAGAAGCCCGGCAGGAAATGTGGTGTGTTGGATGACTTCCGCATCACTGATTCCGGTGCTTTGGCTTGGATGCACCTGGAGCAACGATTGTCTGGCAAGTCGCCTGATTGACGAAGAAGAATGCCTGTACCTGCCTCCGGTGCAGCAGTCTGAGCTGGCAGAGGCCCGCGAGACAGACGTTCTTCCTGTCCGTGCAAGGCCCCAGGCGGATACCTTATGCGGAGCGAATTGCATTTCCCCCCGGTCGACTCTATGCTACATCTTCTATGCGCATTCGGTTTATTTTAATAGTCCTATGCCTGACCTGCGGCCTGTGCTCGTGCGCCCGCGATCTGCGGGTGGACCGCCGGATTCCCTATGCCCGGCCGCAGGGACGCACGTTGCGGCTCGATGTCTATCAGGCGCGGATGCGGCCGGCCACTCCCCTGCCCGCCATCGTGGCGATTCACGGCGGCGCGTGGCTGCATGGTCCCCGGGCGCAGCAGTGGTGGTACCTGCGGGAGTTTGCGCGGCGCGGTTACGTGGTGTTCACGGTGGATTACCGGAAACTGCCGCGCCACCGTTTTCCGGCCTGTCTCCACGACGTCAAGAGCGCGGTGCGCTGGATGCGTCTGCATGCGGACGAGTATGGGGTGGATCCCGACCGGATATACGCGTTTGGAGCGTCGGCGGGCGGTCATCTTTCGGCGTTTCTGGCCACGTCGGTTCCGGAGGACGGGTTTGAGGGGAGCGAGAACCCGGACGCGTCCAGCGCGGTGAATGCGGCCATCAGCCTGTACGGGGCGGTGGATTTGA
>JAAYAQ010000584.1 GCA_012719295.1 Candidatus Hydrogenedentota bacterium
CACGGGTCGAAGACCTCGGTCATGGCCGCCCGTTCCTCGTCGGACAGGCCGGGCGCCGCAGCCGCCGGTTCGCCTTTCACGGCAGACACGATGCGGCGCGCATCCCCGAGGGCCGTCAGAAGAAGGACCGCACCGCCCCCGCTCAGGGCGGACTCTACAAGAAAAGGCGTCTCTGCCAGCAGGTCCCGGAGCACGCCGGCGTCACCTTCCTCCGGTTCGCTTGCGAGGAACACGGGCGCGGTGGAAAGCATGGCGCCGATGACGTCGCTAAAGCCTTTCAAAAAGCCCTCGGCAACTTGTTTTGATGCCGCAGCATCCATCATTCCGCTCCCTTGTCAGTCCTCATCGTGAACCACAACGTTGATCTGCACCGCGCTCTGCTCGCCTCGCCGTCCCGGGTGCGCCTTGAACCGTACCAGCCCGTCCACTTCCACGCCGATCGGCTCCTCGATGCTGGAATCCAACTGCACGACATCGCCCACGCGCAACCGCATCACATCGTCCAGGTTCATGCGCGCATGCCCCAGGACCGCATCCAGCGGCGTGAGCGCCTTCTTCACCGTCCGCACGATGTGGGCGCGGGTCTGGGCGGCAACCCGGGGACTCAGACGCCGGATGAAACGCGTCTGCTGCGTGATCTGGTCGAACACCGGGTTCAGCACCACCAACGGAATGCACATGTTCATGGAACCCACGCACTCGCCGATGTGGAGTTCGTATCCCGCCAGGATGGTCATTTCGCTCCCGGCCACGATCTGCACCAGCAGCGGATCGCTCTCCTGGGTCTCGACGCTCAGATGGAACTCGATCAGCTGTTCCCACGACCGCCTCAGGCTCTCCAGAATCATGAGCACGATGCGGTGCACGATGCGGTTCTCGATCTCCGTCAGTTCCCGCGGTTCCGACAGCGGCAGGCCCTTTCCGCCCAATACGCGATCCACGATGGGAAACACCAGCGGCGGGCTCAACTCGATAACGCAATTGCCCTCCAGCGGGCTCATATTCACCACCGACAGCGCCGTGGGACGCGACACCGACAGGATAAACTCGTCGTACGTCAACTGGTCAATGGACACCAGATCGACCCGCACCACCGTCCGCAGGAATGGAGGAAGCATGATGCTGAGTTCGCGGGCGAAGTTCTCGAACAGGCTCTGAAGCCCCTTGAGCTGTTCCTTCGACACACGTTCCGGCCGCCGGAAATCATAGACCGTCGTGTCCCGGAGTTCCGCGGCCGGGCGTTCCTGTTCTTCTGACTCGACTTCCAGGTCGCCGTCGGCCACGGCGTTCAGGAGAAGGTCCACTTCTTCTTGGCTCAGGATGTCGGCCATGCGGAAGCCCCTGTAAAGATAGTTGTTACAGCCAATATCTCAGGTTGGAGTATAACACAGCACGGGTGCGTGCGCAAGGAGGGCGGAATGACATAAAACATTTATTTCTAATTGGATACACACGGGCGGAGCCAGGGAATCGGGCAGACCGGAGCAGCGCCGGGCGGTCTCGCGGAAAACAGTATTCTTAGCTTCGTAAATCAATCACTCGGCTCACCCGAACGAGCCCCACGGCGGTTCCTGGCCCCCGATGGGTCACGACGTGCCCAGCAGGCGGTTCACAAACCGGCGGGAATACGCCCCGAGCCGCGAATCCAGGACGGCCAGCGGGTCGAGGCGGCCAGTCACTTTGTCCTGAACGCACTCGAGGGTATCGGTGGAATCGATGACAATCCGGCGCAGATCCAGCGGGTCGCAATCCGGATAATTCACGCCGTACCGGGAGCTTACGCCGATGCTGAAACCGAACTCCTCCAGCAGCATCTTCGACATGTCGTTGTAATCGAGAATCGAGCCGTACGGATAGGCAAACGCCCTCGGGGCCTCGCCGAGACGCTTCTGGATGTAGCGGCTGCATTTCCCGATCTCGCGCCGCTGGCCGCTTTCGTCGAGCCTGGCGAGACGGGCACGGGTCAGTGCATGGCCGCCGATCTCGATGCCGGCCTCTTGAAGACGCTTCGCTTCATCCCAGTTCAGCAATACGCTCGTGAGAGGGTCATGGTCATGCGGCAGCATTTTGCCCATGCCGCCGGGCACGATAAACACCGTGGCGGGAATGCCGAAGTTCTGCAGTACCGGGGCGGCGTTCAGCCAGACGTCGCGATAGCCGTCGTCAAACGTCACCGCGACCCCCTCGATGCCCTCGGCCGCATCCCCGAGCGTGATGACCGTCTGGTGCTTTGCGAGCCACGCCATCTGGGCGCGGAAATCCTCCGGCGTAACGTTCGTCTCGTGATCACGGTACCCGATGCTGTGGTAGGCGAGGATACGCGAGCAGCCGGGCCGTTTCGGGCAGAAATTGCCGACGGTCGCCGCGCCGTATTTCACGCCGCGCTTCAGGGCGTTCTTCACCGGGTTACCCGCGCTCAACAGCGCCCTCCTTCGCCGTCAGCATGTCCCGCATATAACCTTCGGTCCGGCCGGTCACTCCGCATGCGCCCGCGCCGGTTCACGCAATGCCGCGGTTCTGAAGGGCCGCCAGCGCCTCGCGCACCGGCGTTTCCATCCCCGGCGCGAGCTGCGAAGGATATCCGTACTCCCAGAAACTGACCACCTCATAGCCGCCTTCCGGCAACTGCTCGGTGGTCGGCAGGTACATGCCCTGGCCGTCGGTGTACCCGAGGGGAATGGTCACTCCTTTCCCGCCGTAGAATTCCTCGATGAAGTACCCCCAGCCGTGCAGGGCCTCGCCCTCGATCCCGACGATGCGCAGATGGTCCCCCAGCCGGATGCCGTGCAACGACAGCGGGACGTCCACCGGCAGAGGCCGGCCCTTCTCGATGTCTTCGAGGGTCTTCCGGGCCCACATGAACTTCACGTCGCGCGCCCGCGTCTCCTCGGGGGTATTGGCGACAATGTCCTCGAAAAACTCCTTGCCCGGGGCCGGCTCGAGCGCCCAGCGCATCTCCGCGGAAGCCGAGGCCAGCCCGGGGGCAACAGGTTCCAGCCCGTTCCCCACGGCTTCAAGCACTTCGCCCGCGACGATGGCGCCGGCTTCGTCCATAAGGTCCCACGTCCCGGGAATCCAGGCATCGGTGCCGCGGCCAATCACGAGGGGCTTGGCGTCGCCGCCCACGCCCTGCAGAAACAGGCTGCAGGGTTTTCCGAAATGCGCGTCCAGCTTGTCCATGGCCGCGCCGGGATATTCGGCCGAGATATCCCATCCGCTCATCATGGACGGGTGGCAGGAGACGGAGAACAGCAGGCACACGACCTCGCCCGAGGGCTCCTCAAACAGCACGACAGGCAGCTTGTTGTAAGTGCGCCCTGTAGGATTGGGACGGTTTTCGATGGCGCCGCCGGCCATGCGCCGGCGGCGGTTCACCGGCAGCTGCGAGACGGTCACGCCAGCGCGCATAAGCACGGGCCGGGCCTGCTCGCGCGCCGCGAGGGCCGCATTCACCGTGGCCTGTTCGAGCTGGTTCAGGTAATCGCGGTCCGGCGCTTCGTAGCCCGCCGAATACCACGTCCCCGCTTTCGGACCCACATGGTTGTGCGACGTGTTGAAGAAGATCTGACGCGGCGCCAGCTCCATCACCCGTCCTATCGCGCCCTTGAACCGGTCGGCGTCCTCACGGCCCAGGAAGCACATGTCGTAGCCCATGATCAGGGCCGCCTCTCCCCGATGCTCCAGATACGCGGCGCGCGTGTAGATCGGGTCGTGTACGCCCGTGCAGCCGTGTTCCATATCGCGGCCCCCGAACCCCATCATCGTGGTGCCCAGAGGCGGGGTGATATCCACGCGCGCAAATCCCGCGCGCATGCGCTCCGAATCCTCAGCCGGCTGGCCCTGCGCCGTTTCCACGGCCACCAACGAAGCGGCCGCCGTTCCCAGAAAAGTGCGTCGTTTCATCATGCCAGATCCCCGATTCAGTACGTGCCGGAAAACACACCCACTCCAGACCGCTCGATTCTACTACATTCGTCAGGCGCAGGGTACGCGGCTCGTTTCCGTGCTCCCCGGCACAGCCGCCATTACGGCCCTTTCTCCTCGAAGGTGAGCGATGCCGAATTGATGCAGTAGCGCAGGCCCGTGGGTTCGGGACCGTCCTCAAACACGTGCCCGAGGTGCGCGTCGCACCGCGCACACAGGACCTCCGTCCGAATCATCCCGTGGCTGGTGTCGGTCTTTTTCGCGAGGTGGTCCTCCTTGACCGGCTGGAAAAAACTCGGCCAGCCCGTCCCCGAATCAAACTTGGCCTCGGAACGGAACAAGGGCAGCCCGCAGCCCACGCACCGGTACACACCGGCCTTCTTGTTGTCCCAGTACGCACCGGTGAACGCGCGTTCGGTGCCCTTCTCACGCACCACGCAGAACTGCTCCGGTGTCAGCTGTTCGCGCCATTCCGCATCCGATTTCTCGAGCCGTTCCATACCGTCCGAACTGGAATTCATGGTTTGTTCTCCGATGGTCTCAGATTCACGCGCAGGGGCCACCGCCTGCCGCGTCGCCCGTACGCTGCCGCATCCCAGGGACAACACCACCGCCAGAACCGCAACAAGACACGTTTTCATGGAATGTTCTCCCGGTCTGTTCGCCGAAGGGTCCTCCTGAAGTAAACCGGAACCGGACACACGCCTATTCCGCGAAAACGCCCCGGCGCGACCACGTGTCCCCGTTCGCACTGGAGAACAGCCACAGAGGGCTCAGAAAACTTAGCGTTTGAAAACCCCGGACTAAGAACGGGGACATGTTCCAAGCGCCGTCTGCGGCGCGGCTACGTGTCCCCGTTCGAAGCACCGGACGCAGCCCGGGGATGTGCACCCCCAAAAACAACCCTGAATGGGGTTGAACAAGCCCCGCATCCCTCGCCCAGAATCCCGGTGGGCATCCAGCCCCGGCCACGCGGGTCCGCGTGGCCATCCCCGCCAGCGCGGGACACGACGCGCACGACGATTTTGAATTTCGGTGGCACTATTTTCTGCCGTCCCTATGGGACTCGTGGTTGGAGGGATGCGGGGGTTCCCACCACTGAAGTGGTGGGCTATTGTATTTCGTCCCTACGGGACTCCATTTGTACGGGGGGCTAATCTCGTTCTCTTTCGTCCCTACGGGACTTGA
>JAAYAQ010000585.1 GCA_012719295.1 Candidatus Hydrogenedentota bacterium
GCCGGGCCTGCTCCCGCCGACGGAATGCCCGCCGAATGCGTGAGCAAGTGACGCAGCGTAATGGCTTCTTTGCCGCCGCCCGTAAACTCGGGCACATAGGCGGAGACAGGCACGTCATAATCGAGCAGCCCGTCCTGATGCGCCATCACCGCGACCGTGGCGGAGATTCCCTTGGAGAATGAGAAGAGCGGATTCGCCACGGACCCGTTGAAGGGGCGCTCGCTCCCATCCAGATCGCGATACACGCCGCAATAGTGTTCCACAAACTTCTTGCCGTGCCGTGTGGCTACAAGGGCTGCGCCCGGAATGGAACCGCCCTGCACTTCAGCGTCGATGAACGTAAGAGCCCTGGTGAGTTTCTGGGGGTCTACATCGACGAGTGAAGGCTCAACAACCGGAAACACCTCCCGCTCAGAAGAGGGGAAACCGCTGGCTCGAGTAACGCATCCCGACGCCGCCCCGCCGGCAGCCGCCATCGCAATCCGCCTCAGAAAGTTCCTTCGCTTAATTGCGGTCATCGTTGTTATCCCTGCGTGGCCGGCTCGACCACGACGGCAGCGTATACGTGCAACTTGTGCACGCGTACGGAGACCCTGCCGTTTGCCACCGTCGTGTCGGCTTCGGCCTGCCTGCACGTTACCTTCGCGGAGGCGTACGGGCTGTCAAATTCAAGAACGATATCGTTCACGGGGGCTACCTCGTGTATGCGGGGCATGTCGTGCGCCAAAGGCGTCCGGTTCGCGAGGTGAATAATGGTCCGTTTCGGGCTCTCCTGTTGCCACACGGTCACTTCCAGATGCCTTGGCGCACGCACGCGGATCTGGCGTGCCGGCAGGAGCCGGTCGATGCACCGCACCATGAGGTCGCGGGCGTGCGTCAGGTGGCGCATCGCGTAGTACCGGCCCAATCCGAACGCAACATATATGGCCTGTCCCGCGTCCGCGCGTTGTGTCACCACCACGGGCCAGTTGGTGGGCGTTGTCGGGAAAGGATCCACGTATCCCGCGACGGAGCCCGCGGGATCCGTGTCATAACGGCGGACCAGCGTCTCGCCAGCCGCGGCGATCTGTTGAAACACACCGTGAGCGGGTTCAAGCTCCTCTGGGCCATCCATGGCGAAGGGGCCTTCCACCGAGCCCTTCCGAGCGATTCCGAGAAGCCTACCCAGAGCGAAATCCTCACGGGAAAGTCCCTGCTGATTTCCGAGCGAGACTTCACCGCTGGCCAGCACGCGCCCGCCGGCACGCGTATAGGCGTCCACGGCCGCGCAAAACGCGTCACTGGTGAAGGCAAGGTTGGGAAGGACAACGAGGTCATACCGGCCGAGGTCGGCGGCCGAGGCCACCTGTTCCGCGACCACGATCTCAAAGGGAATGTGTTCTTCAAGCAATACGCGAGACCAGCCGTCCAGTTCTTGAGACCAGTCCATGCGCCCTTCGCGGAAGTATTTGCGCGTGGCCCAGGAGAAGACAAGCGCGACCTTGGCGGCGGGTGAGGCGTTTTCATGCAGGTCGGCATCCTCCATGAAAAATGCCAGCCCTTTCCGGACGGTATCGAGCAGGCGCTTTGAACTGGTGGTATCCGGATAGGCGCCCACACAGCACGGGCCCAGCACGTTACAGCCATTGGCCTTTGCGCTGGCCGCGCTGACTTGCCATGCCGTGAACGGCACGGAGAGGTGCGCGTGGTCGGGCGACGACGAGGTCAGGAGCTCACAAGATGGCTTGCCGATGGCGCGATGCCACCGCATGGTCAGGTCGGACGCATGCAGATCAAAGAAGATTTCCGATACGTACAGATCGAGGTGGGGCAGCCAGTTTTCGTCAAAGCCATAGATGGGCGAGAGCCACAGAGGGTTTTGACCGTTGTGGGCCGTGAAGACGCCATGTTCGCGCATGACGGCCGACAGCTCGGCGATGAGCGAAGAACTGCACTCGCTGCGCCAATCGATGAATTCGCGCCAATGCGCGTTGATGGCAGCCTGCGTGATTTCTGTCGTGCCGCAAATCTTCTCGAGCGTTGGCCGGCAATACTCGCATACGCACACGCCAGGGTTGAAGAACATGTCAAGGTGGAAACCGTCGGGATGGTATTGCTCGATGATCTCCCGCGCAACCGCGACCACTTGGGCCCGGCGCGGCGAGTTGATGCAGGCATAGCGCCACGAACCGCCCGGCACGTGCTGCACGCGCCAGTCCGGGTTGTCCGGCTGGGCCCAGGACGCCAACGGGAACTCGCTATCAGGCGTTCCTCCCAGGGGCGCCATGTACCATTCCGGATGCCGCGATTCCAGCCAGTTGATATAGGCGATCACTTTCTGGCCCTGGCGCTGTAAGCGCGATGATACTTCGCCGAAATAGTCGCGGCCCTTCAGGTTCGGGTGCATGGGCCAGATCGTGCTGGGATAGTACGCCACGCTGAATTGATTGGCCGCGTACACCGCCACGATATCGGCGCCGGTAGCCTTCAACTCCGACGCAATGCGGTCCGGGTCGTACTTCGAGAAAGCCGTCTCCTGATCGTTCAAGGCATACTGGTCGTACCAATAAATGCGCTGACGCTGGTTCAGCCAGCCGTGTGGCGATGCAACCGGAGAAGCCGTCTCAGCAGGTTTTGCAGGTTGCGCCTGCGCACGATTCATCGCGAATCCCATGGTTCCCA
>JAAYAQ010000586.1 GCA_012719295.1 Candidatus Hydrogenedentota bacterium
TCTGAACGAATACCTTTAGGCCGGCCTGAAACCGGCCGCGGTGTGGCGGGGAGTCCCTGGGGAGAGGACTCCCCGCACGCTTTTTGGGCCGGCGCGCGCGCGGGGGGTATACTCAGCCGGTCTTTCTGGAACACCAAAAACCAGGGGAGAATCGCGCCTATGTCCGGGCATTGGACCATCACCGGGTACGATAAGACGCTGGCCGGGGAATTGGGCGGGCTGCTGCCGCCGAAACTGTTCGACGTGCACGCCCACGCGTACCGGGTTCGCGACATCAATGCGCCGGGGCTGGCGCTCACGCAGGAGGGCCCGCACGAAGCCTCCATCGCGGTGTGGCGGGAACGCATGGGCGCCCTGCTGCCCGGTCCCGAGCTGGCGGACGGCCTGTTCTTCCCCTATGTGGCACGGCATTGCGACAACGCGGCCGCGAACGCGTTTCTGATCGAGCAGGTCGAGACGCATCCCGGTTCGCGGGGACTGGTCATCGCCACACCGGACATGTCGCGTGAAGAGGCGGCCGCGCTTCTCAACCATCCGGGGATCGCCGGATTCAAGCCCTACCACTGTTATGCCCGCCGGGAAGACACCGGCAACGCGGCCATCGGCGAATATGTGCCCGGCTGGGTCTGGGAACTCTCCCACGAACGCGGGGGCGTGATCATGCTGCACCTCGTCCGGTCTGGCGCGCTGTCCGACCCGGACAATCTGGCGGAGATTCAGCGGAACTGCCGCGAATACCCCAACGCGAAGCTCGTGCTCGCCCACGCGGCCCGCGGTTTCCACGCGCCGAATACGGTGCGGGCCGTCGAATGCCTTCGGGGGCTGGAAAACGTGTGGTTCGACACCTCGGCTATCTGCGAACCCGCGCCGCTGCTGGCGATACTCCGCGCGTTCGGGCCGCGGAAACTCCTGTGGGGCAGCGATTTCCCCGTGTGTTTTCAGCGGGGGCGCTGTGTGACCGCGGGTGACGGCTTTTTCTGGATGGGCCCCGAACATGTCGACGCGTCGTCGCCGTTTGCTCCCCGCCTCGCGCTGGTCGGTCTGGAATCGCTGCGCGCGCTCCTCGACGCGGCGGAGGCGTTCGGCCTGGACGAGCACGACCTGCAGGACGTGTTTCACGACAATGCCGCCCGGCTGCTTGGGCTGGCGCCGGCCACGGCAAACGCGACCCAGGAACGCTATGCGTACGCGAAACAGCACATTCCGGGGGGCACCCAGTTGCTGAGCAAACGCCCCGAGATGCTCGCGCCCGGCCAGTGGCCCGCCTACTACCGCGAGGCGCGGGGCTGCGAGATCTGGGACCTCGACGGCCGCCACTATTACGACCTGTCGATCCACGGCATCGGGGCCTCACTGCTCGGCTACGCCGATCCGGACGTGTCCCGCGCCGTACGCCGGCGGGTCGCGCTGGGCAGCTGGTCCACACTGAATCCGCCCGAGGAAGTCGCCCTGGCGGACCGGCTGTTTGCGATTCACCCGTGGGCCGACCAGGTGCGCTACGCGCGGTGCGGGGGCGAATCGGCCGCGGTGGCCGTGCGCATTGCCCGCGCAA
>JAAYAQ010000137.1 GCA_012719295.1 Candidatus Hydrogenedentota bacterium
CGGCGGGAAATCGACATAGCCCCAGTCCAGATGCCGGCCGCAGGCCAGGTAATACAGCTCGTCCCGGAAATACCCGTAGCGGTTTACGAAGGCCAGATGCAGCGCGAGTTTCGCCAATGCCAGGAGGCCTATCAGGGCGGTATCTGCCTGCCACCCCCTCGGCGTCTCGTGCCTGTCCATCCCGGGGCCCTCTCCCTGCCTGCCCACCGGCAGTAGCGCGCAAATACTATACAGGATCCCATGACGTTCCACGCCTCCGCGCCGGCGTTTTGAGTGGAATGGAATGAACGGTCCTGCACCGGGCGTGCTGGGCCGTTTCCCTTTGGCTGTTTCCATCCGCTAGACTGCTTTGCAGGCACCCGGGACACCGCAACTGGCAAGGGGGTTCCATGAAACCGATACTCTGTCCGGTCCTGATTCTGGCGGCACTCGTCCTCCCCATGCGGACGGTTGGAGCGCAGGTTCTCGAAGGCACATCGAAAGGCGACCTCGAATCCAACCTGTCTGTGCTCAATCTGTTCGAAACCCGGCCCGAACCCGTTCAGCGGTTCTATGCGGCCGCTTACGGCGTTCTCGCGGCGGATCCCCGGGCGACGTTCGTGGCGGTCTGCGGCGACCCGGAAGTCCAGCGCCTTTGCAGCGAGCTTGGCCTCACCCATTTGGGCGGTCCTATGCTGGGCGCGGTCACGGCGGACGGCGCGCGGGTGTGGTTGCGTACCGTTGGACCGGCCTCCGTTGAAGTGCGGGTGACGGTCAACGGCGAGGAGCGCGCGTTTGGCCCTGTCCAGAGCTCCGCCGCGACGGATCTGGTCGCGGTGGTGCCGGTCGCCGGTCTGGAACCAGCCACGCGCTACCCCTACCGCGTGCTGGTTGACGGCAAACCCATCGCCCTGCCCGGACACGCGGCCATCGTCACCGCACCCGCTCCCGAGGAGACGGGGAAGGTGCGCATCGCCTTTGGAAGCTGTTTTCACCGGTGGGGCATCGGCAACGCCGCCCAGGCCCAACTGATTCGCGCGCGCAATCCGGTGGCCATGCTCCTGATCGGCGACATCGCCGCGCAGGACCGAAACAACCATCTCGGGCTGCACCGGGCCGACTACCTCATGCGCGACCTGCAACCACCGTGGCAGGGGCTCGTTGCCGCGCTCCCTGTTTTTGCCGCGTGGGACGACCATGATTATTTCGACAATGATCTGGCGGGCATTCCCGAAGGATTCACCGAGGAAGACCGGCAAGGCGTCCGACGGGTTTTCCAGCAGGCCTGGAACAATCCCGCCTGCGGCTTTGGCGACGCGCGCGGCGGCATCTTTCTCCGCACCCGGTTGGGTCCCTGCGACGTCATCCTGCTCGACACCCGCTACTTCCGTGAGAATGTTGAAGGCTCCTTTCTCGGCGACGAGCAGACGCAATGGCTTGAGGCCCAGCTCCTCGACTGCAAAGGGCCGTTCATTATCATCTCGTCCGGAACGATGTGGAGCGATTATGTCACCAACGGCAAGGATTCCTGGGGCCGCTGGGATCCCGAGGGACGTGAACGCCTCTTCTCCTTCATCGAGAAGCACCGGATTGGCGGAGTCCTCCTGATTTCCGGCGATCGCCACGGCGCACGCGGGTTCCGCATTCCCAGGCCGTCAGGATTCTCCTTCTACGAATTTGAACCGGCCAGCCTCGGCGGGCGGAAAGGCCCCACCGTGACCGACCCCGAATGGACCACGCAGCTCTTCGGGTTCGCCGAGACCTACGCGTTCGGCGAGTTCACCATCGATGCCACGCGTGACGATCCCGAGGTGACCTTCCGGCTGATCCGCGACGACGCCGCCGAACTCTACACCATCACGCTGAAACGCAGCCAGTTGACCCCGCCCGCCAACTGACCAAGGAGGCTTTGGCTTCGGGA
>JAAYAQ010000587.1 GCA_012719295.1 Candidatus Hydrogenedentota bacterium
GGGCTGGCCGAATACATGGGGATGCGGATACAGGCGCTGCGGTTCCGGCTGGAATACGCGAGGTTGACCGGCGCTTCGTATCCCGGCACCAGGCGCTTGTACGAGTTGGTGGTGGGATTGGTGATGGCCACCAGCGCCGGGGCGTGTTTCAGCAGACCGCCGATGTACCACAACGCCTCCTGGCTCAGGCCCGCGTATTTGTTGCCCGCAAACAGCGGTTTTCCGTCTTTCCAGAGGCTCATGTGCGTGTGCATGCCTGACCCGTTGTCGCTGAACAGCGGTTTCGGCATGAACGTCACGGTCTTGCCGGCGGCCCGGGCCGTGTTTTTGACGATGTATTTGTACATGGTCATCTTGTCGGCCATGGCGGCGAGGGTGTCGAAGCGCAGGTCGATCTCCGCCTGACCGGCCGTGGCCACCTCGTGGTGATGGCACTCGGCCTCCAGGCCGCACGCCAGCATCGTCGCCACCATCTGGCTGCGCAGGTTCGCCTGGGAGTCCGCGGGCGGGACCGGGAAATACCCTTCCTTGTGGCGCAGTTTGTAGCCCAGGTTCGGCATTTCGTCCTGCCCGCTGTTCCAGATGCCCTCCGAGCTGTCGACTTCGTAGAAGGCCATGTGGGCGTTCTGGTCGAAGCGGACGCTGTCGAAGATGAAGAACTCGGCTTCCGGGCCGATGAAGGCCGTATCCGCGATGCCGGTCGAGATCATGTAGGCCTCGGCCTTCTGCGCAATGCAGCGCGGGCACCGCGAATACCGCTCCTTCGTGATCGGATCCAGGATGTTGCAGTACAGGATGAGCGACGGGATGTCCGCGAAGGGATCCAGGTTGGCCGTGGTGGGATCCGGCATCACCAGCATGTCGCTCTCGTTGATCGATTGCCACCCGCGAATGCTCGAACCGTCGAAGCCCAACCCTTCCTCGAACGTCTCCTCGCTCAACTCGGCCGCGGGAATGTGGAAGTGTTGCATCAGGCCCGGGAAATCCATGAACCGCATGTCGATGAACTGCACATTCTCCTTTTTGACCAGCTCGATAACATCCTTGGGACTGTAATCTTTAATCATCGTGTCCTCCGTGCGTACTCCAGCGAGACTCCCTCAACCCCTTGGATGCAAACGGTTGATGGGCTACGTCCCGGGCTCGCAGAGGACGTCCGCGTCTGCAACCAAACTATCCAATCGCTATTTCACCGGTTTCGCCCGTGCGAATCCGGATAGCTTCTTCGATGTGCGACACAAAAATCTTGCCGTCGCCTATCCGGCCGGTCGACGCCGCCTTCACGATCGCGTCGACCACGGCTTCCAGCTTGTCGTCGCTGATGACAATCTCGAGTTTGACCTTGGGCAGGAACTCCACGACGTATTCCGCGCCGCGGTACAGCTCCTTGTGCCCTTTCTGCCGGCCAAACCCTTTGACCTCCGAGACCGTCAAGCCCTGAATGCCAATGCCCGAGAGGGCCTCTTTCACCTCCTCGAGTTTGAAGGGCTTGATGATGGCTTCAACTTTCTTCACGAGCATCTCCTTTCCATGGTGCCTGGGGACTGTGTTCCGCTCACCCGATGTGACCTATACGGAGATAGGGTAGCGTACCCAGACCCGAAAAGGAAGCGGCGCTCTCGACCGCGATACGACTGCCCCGTAGAGCAAGCGATGTGCCACTTCCTGAATCTGCGCCGTTTCAGGCACATTTCGGGCCGTTTTACCCCGTTTTTTCTGTCTCCTGTGTGGCCGGATGCGGTTCCCGTCTGCGAAGAAAACGACGCAAGTGTCTGACCGCGAACCCGGAACCGACGAAAATGTAGGAATCCGCGGCCGGCTTACTGTCTCCCGCCGAGATGCACCCGCGGCCGGGCGATGCGTACCCGGTCCCCGGGCCCGAGGTCGAGGTAGGCGAAGGATTCGCCGACCGTCAGGACGGCGCTGTCCTCGACGTCGATTCGCAACGGCGTGCCGGGCACGGTGGCCGTCACGCGCGTTTCGCCGCCGTTGGCGCCCACGATGCGTTTGCCGTCGAAAAAGCGCGTGGAATGCCCCTTCTTCACGGTGCGGGTGTATTCATGGGTGATTTCGCTGTGGATGGTCTTCTCGCCGGGTATTGCGCTCACGCGGCCGGCGCCCAGGGCGAGCGTGCTGGCGCGCAGGAAGAGCCGCGCGCCCTCCGCCCCCGCGACGTGGTAGGCGCTGGTGCGCGTCCACGCGGGGTTGGAGAAGACGGCCACACAGCCCTGCA
>JAAYAQ010000588.1 GCA_012719295.1 Candidatus Hydrogenedentota bacterium
ACCCTCTCGGGCGATTTATGGCAAGCCTGCTTGACAGGATCCGGGACGGCTGGTAGAGTCAAGCAAGAGGTGGAATGTGCCTGCGTTCATTAAACGATATGGCGTAACATGCTGCATCGCGGCGATGCTGGCCGCGATATGCGGAGGACCAACGCCCTGCCTGTCCGCCTGTCCGGACGTAAACGCTGACGGCATCTGGGACGTCCTGGACGTTCAAGCCATCGCTTCCGAAGTGCTTGCCCGCCAAGCGGATCTGGAAACCCGCGATGTTAACGGTGACGGCCGGGTGGATGTGCGCGATTTCCAGGCCGCGGTGACTGAACTGGGGGAGTCGCCGCCAGCCTCCCAAGACCCGCCCGCAGAACGCAAGGATTCAAAAGCCTGCCTGTCAAGCGTCCGCAAGCCGGGCCCGGCATGGGTGACGTTTGAACTGGTTGCGGCCGGGCAATCCGTCCGGCCCGTGCCCCGCTACGCGGCGTGGCGCGTTTCCAAATCGGCCGGACCCTCGGTTGAGCGATTCCTTTTCCATCTCACGCCCAACGCTCCCCCCTGCCCCGCCTGACGTGTGCCTGATCGTAGACGGTGCGAGGGCGCCGTTCGGAAGTGATTGCCGGAAGCCCGGGAAGGTGGCGAGACACACGCGAATCCCGGCGTCATCGTTACCCGAAGGGCGTGCACAAGTATCAAAAGGAGTTCCAGTATGAGAATCAGAGTGCTTCTTATGACTCTGTTGATGTGTTGCGGCGTCCCGTTTCTGGCGGCAGCCGCTCAGGAGGACGCGCCGGAACAGGCTATGCTGGGCGATCTGAACCGGGACGGTTCGTGCGATATCCGCGACGTTCAGGCGATGATCTGCCAGGCGCTTCAGGTGCGCGAGCAGGTGCGCGAAGCCGACCTGGACGAAAACGGCGCCGTGAACATCTTCGACGTTCAAAGCGGCATCAACACGGCGCTCGAAACCGCGGGGCTTGTCCGGCGTGTTCGAGGGCGGGTTGAAGGCGAAGACACCCTGCTTCAGAGCCGGGTGCAGGTGCGGGCGGTTTCGCACGACGGGCAATACGCGCAGGGCGACGTCGACCCGGCGACCGGGGAATTCGTGCTGCGTCTGCGCGTGAACAGTGCGTGGAGCGTGGCCTTTTTTGCCGACCATAACGGGCAGGGGCAGCAGCAAACGGGCACGCTCGAGATCCCGGTTGGCGAGAAGGCTTCGTGCCTGGTGCCGCTGGCCGGTCTGTCGCATGGCGGCGAGCTCGACCTGGGCAATCTTCAGTTCCAGGAACGGATACGCGCTACCCGGGACATGCGTACCATGTTTGCCCACATGAACCGCTGGATGTTCCAAAACGACAGCGACGGCGACGGGATCCCGGATTTCTGTGCCCCGCTGCTCACGCGGGCCCAGGAAGGCCCCGGCGTGCCGCAGGCGATGCGCCAGGGTGAAGGACTGGCCGTGTACGTCGCCCCGTGCGTCACGGAATGGCTGGAACAGATCACCGAGGTCTCCCTGACCGACGCGGATGAAGACGGCATCCCGGATTTTGTGGCGCCGCTCATAGACTGTATTGAGTCGAGTCTGGACGAGTGGTTTGCGGGGCATGGCCAGCCCATGCCAGGCAACGGCGACCAGGGAGCGAATTTCGTCGCCAACCTGATCGCCTACGTCGTGGACGGTATTCCGGAGTGGCTCGCCAACCTCGATAGTCCCGACGTCATTGACGCGGACGGCGACGGCATTCCGGATTATCTCGAGCCCTTGCTCAGGGAACCGGGCGGTCCCAATGCGGTCGACACCGACGGCGATGGGCGGCCCGATTTCGCCCAGGACGCCGACGGGGACGGCATCCCGAATTGCCTGGATGACGATTTCCGGTGTCCGAACGACTGCGACGGGGATGCCATCCCCAACGCCGACGACCGGGACCAGGACAATGACGGTGTGCCGAACTACGCGGACGCCGAACCCTGCAATCCGGACGTGCACTAGGAAAGACAGGATGGCTTGACCGCCTCCAGGGAACGTGGGCGGGCCCGAGTGCCCGCCCCTTCCCGGGGGGCTTGCGAAGGATACATGATGGAAGCATGGGTGCAGAGGTGGCGCGCCCCGCTTTGGGGGGCGGCGTGGGCGCTGTATGCCGGTTTTTGCGCCGGCGCAGCGCACGGCGCAAGCCTGACTGCCGGTACCCCGCGCTCGAATGACGACGCGACGCTCGCGATCCCGATTGTCCTGACGCC
>JAAYAQ010000138.1 GCA_012719295.1 Candidatus Hydrogenedentota bacterium
AGACACTTAACAATGTGGCCGTTCGTCCGCGGCGATAACGTGCCCATATGGACCCGGCCCACGTGGTGAACAGCACGGACGCCGGCATCGCTGCTGAAGCTCAAGGCTGTTCCTGCTGCACTTTTCCCTTGCGTTTGTGCAAATAGCAGGATAGATTAGCAGTGGCGCATAAGGTCCACATGTGGAGAGGGGTCATGGCTGGGATGTGGGACACCCTGTGTGCCCTCCTCGCCTCACAGCTCAAGAATCTATCCCGGGCGCATGTTCTGGAGGCACTTGAGGGCGCCGCGGAAGACCGTTCCGTCTCGCTGCTTGCCAGGCTGACGAAGGCGGGTGTGCTGTCGCCGGAAGAGGCCGATCTCATTCGGCGCATGGCCGACGCCGCCGCGCAGGCGCACCAGGGCGACGCGGGCGCCGCGCTGAACTCGCTCGGGGGCGAGGCGGCTCTCTGGAAGGCTCTCGACCCGGCGCGCACCATCCCCGCCCCCAGCGGCCGGACAACCACCCCGATGCGGGACTCCTCCTTTCAATTCCCGGAGACCTCGCTGATCGACCCCATTCATGAGATCCCCGGGCGCTACACCGTAACGTCGGAGCATGGACGCGGAGGCATGGGACGAATCCTTCTGGCTCACGACGTCAAGATGGGGCGCGACATCGCGCTCAAGGAGCTGCTCCCCACTTCGGACACGAGCATGATCCTCCCTGAACAGAGTCCCGTGCGATACACCGCCGCGGTAGCGGCGCGTTTCCTGCAGGAAGGCCGGATTACCGCCGGCCTCGAACACCCGTCGATCGTGCCCGTATACGAAATCGGCCGCCGGGAAAGCGGGAACCTGTACTACACGATGAAACTGGTACGCGGCCGTTCCCTGGCCCGCACCTTGCGCGCGTGCGCCAATCTCGATGAACGCCTCGCGCTCCTCCCCCATTTCGTCGACCTGTGCGAAGCCATCGCATACGCCCATAGCCGCGGCGTCCTCCATCGCGACATCAAACCCTCCAATGTGATGATCGGAGAATTCGGCGAGACCGTCGTGCTTGACTGGGGGCTCGCCAAGGTCAAAGCCCAGACCGAGGATCCGCTCGAACAGCAGATTCGCGATACCCCCAGGCGCTTTGTCGACAAGCCAACACCCCTTCCGGAAACGAAGGAAGGGCAGGCAATGGGCACCCCCGAATACATGCCGCCCGAACAGGCCCAGGGGGTTCCGGAAAAAATCGACGAACGGTCTGACGTATACTCCCTGGGCGTCGTCCTGTATGAACTTCTCACCGGCACCACGCCGTTTCGGTCGGACAGCGCCAGCGAAACCATGCGACGGGTGGTGGTGGAGGTCGCGCCGCCCGTCCTCGAAAAGGAACCCGACGCGCCCGCGGAACTGGTAAGCATCTGCGAAAAGGCCCTGCGCAAGGATCCCGGGGAGCGTTACCAATCGGCGCGGGAACTGGCGGATGAGGTCAAACGGTTCCAGACCGGCGCGCTCGTGCGGACCTACCGGTACAGTCTCGTTGAACTTGCACGCAGGTATTACAGGAAGCACCGGGCCGTGCTGAACGTCGCCGGGACCGCCGCGGCCATCGTCCTCGCGCTTGCCCTGTTCTCCTATTACCAGATTTACCAGGCGCGAAACCGCGAACACGCCCAGCGTTTGCTGGCCGAAGACGCACGGGATACCGCGGTTGTCGCCGAGGACAAGGCCCAAAAGGCCAGAGCGGAGGCCGAACACACGGCCTACGTGGCCCAGATCCGTCTCCTGGACGCGTACGTCCGCAGCCGCAATTTCGCCCGGGCCAACACACTCGTCTGGGACATTGCGGAACCGCGACGAAACTGGGAATGGGGTTGTCTTCTCGAGCAGTGCAATCAAGACCTCCTCACGCTTCGGGGACATCAGGGAATCCTTTTCCGGGCCACCTTTGACCGGCAGGGCAAGCGCATCCTGACGCTCGCGGGAGACCGTACCGCGCGCATCTGGGGCACGGACGGCGGTTCGCCGCTCACGGAGATCAAGACGCCGTACGCCCTCGTCAATGACGGCCAGTTCAGCCCCGACGAATCCTCCGTCGCGTTGGCCCTCTGGGACGGGTCCGCCCGCCTCTTTGACGCCGTCAGCGGGGAAGAAAGACTGACGTTCAAAGGGCACACCGCCTCGGTGAGGTCCGTGCGCTTCTTCCCGGCCGGCGACCGACTCGTCACGGCGTCAAACGACGGAACCCTGCGAATCTGGAACGCCCGGACTGGGGAGCAGATCGACCGTCTCGAAGATCCGGGCAGCGAAGTCACGGGCGCCTATCCCAGCCCGGATGGCACAACGCTTGTCAGTACGACCAGCACGGGCCAGCTGCGCCTGTGGAACCCGCTCCAGTCCCGCGCGCCGCTGCGCACCCTGCCGGGCGCCTTGCCGCTGTACAGCGCCTCAGGAGCCTTGCTCTGCTACGTCGACCACGGGGCGGCGGTCGTGTGGGATCTGGCCGCGGACAGGGAGAGGCTGCGAATCGAGCCGGGCACGGCGCAGGTGCTCCGGGCGCGCTTCTCCCCCGACGATAGCCTGCTCGTGACCGCCGCAAGCGACGGAACAGCGCGTCTGTACCAAGCCGGGACGGGCGCCCTCCTCAATTCCTTCAACCACGGAGAGGAAACGGCCGATGCCATGTTCAGCCCGGACCAGCGACTGGTTCTCCTGCGCTCCGACGCGGGTCTGATCACGGTATGGGATGCCGCCAGCGGCGTTCGGGTCACGTCGTTTACGGGCCACGAGGCCGGTATCGCGGCCGCGGCCTTCAGCCCGGACAGCCAGCGTGTGGTCACGGCATCCAGGGACCACACCGCGCGGGTATGGGATGTCTACAGGCCGATGACGCGCCGCGGGGTATTTGAACAGCCGTCGCCCGTCTCCCGCATTGCCGTCAGCGGCAACGGAGAACGTATCGCCATCGTTACCCAGGGCTGCGTTCTGGCCTTGTACGAGGGCCGCACGCTCCGTCCCGCGCCGGCTCATTGGTGTTTCTCACATTTTGGAGCCGCTTCGGCCGCATTGTCCAGCGACGGCGCGCTTCTCGCCGCTCCACTGGACGGATTCACCGTATTCGTGCTCGACACGTCGACCGGCGAGGCCCTGTCGACCTGTACCGTCCACCGGGGCCGTGTATACGCCACCGCATTCAGCCCCGGCAGCGACAGCGTGCTCACCGCGGGCCGCGACGGAACCGCGCACCTCTGGGAAACGCGAACCGCCAGGACACTCGCCGTCCTCAAAGGCCACACAAGACCCCTTCGCTGCGCAGCCTTCAGCCCGGACGGCGCCTTGCTCGCCACCGGCGGGGACGACTGCACCGTCCGTCTCTGGGACGCGCAAACGGGCGCCGAGCTCCATGTCCTGAACAAGCACACCGGGAGCGTGAACGCCGTCGCATTCGACCCGGGCGGGACGCGCCTCCTTTCCGCCTCCAGCGACGGTTCCGTGCTGTGCTGGGATCCGGCGAACGGAGAGACGCTGTCGCAGTTCCTCGGCCACGCGGACCAGGTGGCCTCCGCGCAGTTCAGCCCGGATGCTGCACGGGTCTTGACCGCCTCGTGGGACAAGACATGCCGTGTGTGGGACGCCGCGTCGGGCGACGAGCTGGTGACGTTCACCACCGGAGAACACCCGTTTCTGGACGCGGCATTCGTGCCCGGCACGCGGAATGTCCTGACCGGGAGTTGGGACGGACGCGTCACCGCGCATTTCGCCGGCCCCTGGCGTCAGGACCAGTTGGAGGGCGCCCCCGGCGATTCACTGCAGGCCCGTTACGCAGCGGCGAAGGCGTCCCGCCTGAGCGAACGCTGGCCCGGCCAGGACCAGACGGCTCCGGGCGCACAGGCCCTCGTGCATACGACCGTCGAACACGCTCGCGAACGGTTCGAACGCCTGCTGAACCTGCTGGGCCCGGGCGAGGCTGCGACAGCCCTCGACCAAGGCCTGGCAATCGAACCCGGCCCGGTGGCGGATGCCGTCAAGCGCCTTTGCCTGGTCCCCGGCGACCGGCTCACTCGCATCAACGACACCCGCATCATCGACAGCGCGTCCGCCCGCACGGCCATCTCTGCGTTTCTCGCGAATTCAACCCAGCCGCCGCGGCTTCAACTCGGAATCTTCCGTGAGAATGCGCCTGTTGATCTCAGCTACGTATTTCATCCCCAGACGATGGTTCAGCAGTCCGCGTCCCTGCCGCGCGAGACCGCCCGGGAATGCCTCAGCTACCTCGAGGGCGTCCTTACCCTGGGCATCGAACAACTCCTCCGGGTCAATCAGGACATGAACACCCGTCTCGGCGAACCGGTGCCTGCCCGGGACACCCTCAACGGGCTCTGGATCCCCCCTGAAACGGGTGACCACGGGCCCGTTCTCTGCGAAACGCTGGGGATCGCCGTCGGAGATCGCGTCCTGAAGGTCAACGGCGCCCGGCTTGAATCGCTGGACCAGATCAAGGGGTACATCCGCGCCGCCAGCTCCGAATTGGCGAAAGATAAACCCATTCGACTGGAGGCCGTCATCGAACGCGGTGAGTTCCAGGTCATTCAAATAACGGTCGAAATTCCATAGCGCAGGCCGGTGTAGTGGGAGCAGCACAATACGGGCAGCCGTCAGAGAACGGCAGGGATGCCGAAAGGAGGGTGCGATGAGTGGCTGGAGCTTCGATATCTTGACGCCAAAGTACATGCCGTGGGGAGCAGGGACCTACAAACTGCGCGCCGGTTGCTGGGAGATCGGGCTCATGTGTCACCTGCTCAATCAGTTCAACAACTATCATCACATGTACGAGATGCATGTGGCCAAAGACACGGGCCAGGATGCCCTGGCCAGACTGGCACACGGCGTGGAGACAATTCCCCAGGGCGAACTCTCCGAGGAGACCAAGAAAGCCATCGTTACCGAGTTGAATGGCCTTCGGCGAGTCTTCCTGAAGGCCCATCCCCACAAGAAAATGCGTGACCTCTACACCTGGCCCGAAGCGGAAGCGGTGGACCCCCATGTCATTGAGGGATTCGGGAAAATCGAGACCCTTGTGGCGCAGGACACCGGGGCGCAGAAGGATCCGGCGACCGGCGGCAACCGTTTCTCGCGCCCCTGCGCGCCCTGCATGCCGTTCTTTGCCGTGATGAAGAAGGAGCACCCGCCCGTCGCCCTCAAGGATATTGAGGAACACATCAACAAGGTCGGCGCCAAGAAACTCGAAGAACTGTACAAAACAAAAAAGACGCAGGAAAACAAGCCGATGTGGGAGGCCGTTGCAAAAGCAAAGAAGAACGGCATCTTCTCCAAGGCCGGCGACAGAACCGCCTGCCTCGGAAGCGGTTTCTCCACAGCGACGAGAGGGAAGGACCCGGGCAATGACCTCGCATGCGTCAACGGGCGCTGCCAGGCGTACCCGGATGCGTTCTGCAGCACCGCCGAAGACGGCGGGTGCTCCGTCATGAGCGATTGAGCCGCACCACGTTCCATGCGTGAACCGTAGCGCCCTGAAAAACCGCCGTCCGAAGACGACAGAGCATGCCCCTTCCGGCAGATTTGACAGGACCGCCGGGTTTTTACAATGGTGAAGACCTTCGTGCGGCGCATTCCGGGCCGCCGAGGCGAGTTGTAGTCCGACAGACCGGGGGGAAGAGCATGAAACACGCGATTGGGACAACCATCATCCTGCTGGCCATGGCCACCTTCGGCGCCATCCAGGCCAACGCCGCTCCGGAGGAGATCTTCGCACGCCTTTTCGGCGACGCCGTACACCTGGATCCGGAGATGCATCGCCAGGTCCGCGAAGACGAACCGGGCAAACGCCATTACGTCGACCGCGATCAAGATGGACGCCCTGAGGAAGTGTGGTTTATCGATACCGATGCGCGGCATCCCGAAACGCGGCGCCCGCTCCTCGTGCGCGTCATCGACGAGGACGGCGACCTCCGCATGGGCGACGAACCGGATTACGACAGCGACCTCTATCTCGCCGACTGGCAGGCGGACGGCGCCGTCAACGTCGTATGCGATTACACCGACCTGGACGGAGACAACGACGTCGACGAGATGGCCTTCTATTTTCCGCGCGGCGACGGGGTGATGTGCTGGTACGGCGAGGACGTCGGCGATGACAACCTGCTCTGGTACGATGTCGCGTACTTGTACGACCAGCGGCTCTGCCAATGGCGCACACATTTCGGCGGCGATGAGCTTTTTTGCGCGTTTATACTGGAGCCCGGCAACACCGAATGGCGCCCGCAATGGGAAAACCCCTTTGCCTTCTACGACCATGACCACGACGGCGTCACCGAGGAGGTCATCCGCATCGAGGGACTCGACGATGCCGTCAAAAACCTCCGCTACAGCTTCGATGCCGATAATGACGCGACCTGGGACAGCCCCCGCGATTTCGACATCTCCGTCACCGCGCACGCCCCCGCCGGTCTGCGCTTTGACCCGCGCTATGCCACGCGACGGACGCTGCGCAACGTGCCCACGGGACCGTTTCTGGCCTATCACGCGCTGCCCGCCTGGGCGCTGGAGACCGAATGGGCGTCCCGGATGCTCACCTGGGACGAGCTCGACCGCAACATCGACCGCGACAGGGCCGACGACACCGAGGAGCGCTGGGAAGGCGTCATCGCAAAGGGAAACGACGCCTTTCCGCAGGTGGGCGGCCCGAGTTCAGGCCCCCTGAACAACCGGTTCGAGCTTGCGGGCTCGCCCGGCCGTATCCGTCTCTACTACGCCCCTGCCGATCAGCGCATCCACCTCCACGGCGCGGACACGCTGTGGCTCGCGGTCGACTTCAACCACGACGGCGCACCCGATATGCGCTACACGTTCGCGGATTCCAACGCCGACGGCTATATCGATGTCTGGGAACTGGACGCGGACGCCGACGGCGCCGCGGACGACCGGTGGACGCTCAGTGCGGCATGCACCGACCTTGCCTTCGATTGGGGTCAAATTCAAGCGGTCATGAACCCCGTGCTCGAAACCGTCCCGCAACAGCTATTCTCGCTCGTGACACGGCTGCGCGAAGCGCTCGCCTCGAAAAGCGCCGATCCCGGCGACCCGGTGTGGGCGCTGCTCGATTCCGGTTTTGCCGCCGATACCATCCGTCCGGAATTCCGCAGGAACTTCCTCGATAGCAACGAATCGCTCCGGTTCTACCTGGACCTTGCCAGGGACCGCCTCATCCTCGCCCTCAAACACGCGCACGGCGCCCCCGCATTCTGGGAAGAATTCGACCGCCTGAGAGGCGCCGGCGACCTCGAGGCCATGCGCCTGCTCCTCGAAAAAACGTATCAGCTCACCGCCCCGTTGCCCTCGTTCGAGGCCTGGCGCTCCGATCGGCTTCGCTCCCTGGAGCGCCCCCGGGTCGCCTGGGCACAGGACTGGGTGCCGCCGAACATCGGATGGGAGTCGGAACGCGCCGCCTACCGGGTCTATTGGGGCCAGTTCGATTTCTTTGGCAAACATCAGCCCGCCCTCGTCATGCACACCTTCGGCGGCCAGGTCAACTACCACGCCGAACAACCGTGGGGAATGGACGCCCTCCATGTAAACCAGACCGGCGGGCTGGGCGCCATCACGCTGTATATAAACGGCCAGCCCTATCCCGTCTACAGTCCTGAGGGCAAGGGAACGATCGTCTGGTCGAAACGTTTCGTTGCGATGGATGATGCCAGCGTTACCGTCGAGCTGCTGGCGGAAAACGTCGGGCCCCAGGACGCCCCCTGCACGGTGCGGTTCACCTGTTCCGCCCTGGCTGGACGGCGCGACTCCCCCATCGAGCTCGTGGTCACGGGCGGGCCCGCGGACGCGGCCGTCGAAATCGGCATTGGCATCACGCGGCTGCCCCAGGAGACCTTCGCGCTCGACACGGCCTCCGGCGTGATGGGCAGCTGGGGAGTGCAAGGCATCGATATCGGGTGGATCGGGCTCGGCGTGGTTTTTCCCGCGGAATTGTACCGGCGGGCCGCCGATTCCGACACCGAACATCAGGTCATCCTCGACGCCCGCCCCGGCACGCCGCTCCGTTATCACATTCAGGGAGACTGGCTGCGCGGGCGCGCCTTCCCGCGCTCGCCCGTCCTGAGCAACTGGATGGACGAGCTCCGGCGGACGGCCCGGCTCGCGGGCCTTCGATAGAACGTCCGCGGGACGGGGATCGATTCTCGCGTCCCGCTTGGGGTAGTATCAGGAAAACCATGCTGACGGACCACCATCCGATCAAACCAGACCACAGAGGATACGATGATGAAACACCACGCAATCCTGCTCGCCGCAGCCGTTCTCGTGATTTTTGCGGGCCACACCATGGCCCAGGAGCCTGTCGAGGCCCCGCAGTGGGTCGGCCTCTTCAACGGCGCCGATCTGACCGGCTGGGTCAATGTGAATACGGCCGAGGATACCTGGTCCGCGCGCGATGGACTGCTCGTGTGCAGCGGAAAACCCATCGGCGTCATGCGCAGCGAAAAACAGTACGAGAATTTCATTCTTCACATCGAATGGCGCCACATGGAAGCGGGCGGAAACTCCGGCGTCTTCGTGTGGAGCGAAGGCACGGTCCCCGAAGGGGCTCAACTGCCCAAGGGCGTCGAGGTGCAGATGCTCGAGCTCGACTGGGTCAATCAGAACAAAGGCGCTGACGGCACGGTCCCCCCCATCGCCTACGTCCATGGCGAATTGTTCGGTGCGAACGGCGCCGTCACCATCCCCGACAATCCCCGGGGCAGCCGCAGCAAATCCGTCGAGAACCGCTGCAAGGGCAAGGGCGAATGGAACGTCTACGATGTGGTGTGCGTTGATGGCGTCATCAAGCTCGCCGTAAACGGCAAATTCGTCAACGGCATCAGCGGTTCCTCCGTGAAGAAAGGCTACCTGTGCCTCGAATCCGAGGGCGCGGAGATTCACTTCCGGAACATCCGCATCCTGGAGCTGCCCGCAGGCGTCATCACCCCCGAACAGATCGCGCCGGTTGTGCAACCCTAGCCGGCGAACACCCGGCGCCCTATTCCTCGTCCGCGAACCAGTCGGGCGGGAGATACAGCGACCAGACTTCGTTGTTCAGCGGCGGGATCATGCCGGCCGCCACCCAGAGCTTGTCGTCATGCACAAACACCGAGTGCTCGTGGCGTTCGCGCCAGGTGACGCCGGTCTTCAGCGGCGTCCAGATTGCGCCGTCTTTTGAATACCAGACGTCGTCCCAGTTTTTGGACGGGTTGTTTGACCAGCCCCCCAACACCCACATGCGGCCGCGGTACACCGCCGACGAGAACCACAGCCGCGGATGCCACGGCGCGGACTCGGTCACTCGGGTCCACTGTTTGCCGTCTTCGGACATCCACACGTCGTTGAACGCGGTGTATTCGGGCACGTAATTGCCGCCGCCGAACACGTAGATTTTGCCATCGAGCACGGCGGCCTGGTGGTACGCGCGCGCGGGCCATCCCGCGTTGGCCGTCACCTGTTCCCAATGCGCGCCGTCCTCCGAACACCACACGTCGTTCTTCATGCTTGACGCATCGCCGAAATAGTAGTTTTCCGTGCCGCCCAGGAGCCACATCTTCCCCTGAAACTCGACCAGCGCGGCCGCGAGCCGCGGCGACCATGCCGCTGCGTCCGTGGCCTGTTGCCAGTTCGCGCCGTCGGTCGACCACCACACCTGGTTCGAGGCCGAATGCCCCGGCAGCCGCCCGTTGTACCAACCCCCCATGATCCACATCCGGTCGTTGAAGGCGAGCGTCATCGGCAGGTCGCTGTGAATCCACGGCGCGGCCTCGACCACGCGCGTCCATTCCTTGCCATCGGGCGAACTCCAGACGTCGCGCGGGGGCGCCTCGTACGACTGATACCACCCGCCCAGGAGCCACAGGCGCCCCCCATACGCCATCTCGCCCGCCGAGTCCCGCGGCAACCACGCCGCCGACTCCGTCACCCGTACCCATTCGGGCAACGCCTTCTCCGCGAATGCGCTCGCGCCGAACACCACGACAAGAACGGTTGCCAGGATGATTCTCATGTTCGCCCCCATTGCGTTCAGATTACACGGGCTCGTTATGCATGCCGTCGATTCTAGCCCCGGCGCCGGGTACCGTCAACGCCCGGGCGTCCTGGGCTGCCCCGCGCCCGCTTGACTGCATCCCTGTCCGGGCGCATAGTGATGAGGCTCCGGCACAAACCGCCGGGCACGCTCACGTTCCAACACAGGAGTGCCGAATCATGTTGTCTTCGTTGATATACATCGCCGCCGTGATGAGCTCTTGGGCCGCTGCGGATGCCGAAGCCCCGTTTCACATGGTCGTCGCTCCCGTCGGGCCGCAGAATCCGCGCAACAGCGAAGCTGCCATCATCCCCCTCAAAGACGGCTCGCTTCTGCTCGGGTGGACCGAATTCTACGCGGGCGACGGCGCCGATCATGGTCCCGCCCGCATCTCCGGGAAGCGTTCCGTGGACGGCGGCCGTACCTGGGGCGACAAGTACACCCTCGTCGAGAACGACGGCGGGTGCAATGTCATGGAGGTCAATTTCCTGCGCCTTCGCGACGGACGCATCGCGCTCTTCTACTGCCAGAAGAACTCCGAAAGCAGCGACTGCCGCGTCATGATGCGCAGCTCCGCCGACGAGGGTAAGACCTGGGTCAACCCCAAGCAGCTCAGCCCCGAGGCCAAATACACCGGGCTCACCAACGGCCGTTCAATCCGGCTGGCCTCCGGCCGCATTCTCCTTGAAGCCTGGGAAGGCAACGACAGCTATTGCTACCTCTCGGACGATGACGGCGAGACCTGGCGTGCATCGCAGCGGGTCCGTCCGGGAGACGGCTGCTGGGAACCCGCCTGCATCGAGCTCAATGATGGCCGGGTGCTGATGCTGATGCGGACCCAGCTGGGCGGCCAGTATCAGAGCACCTCGACCGATGGCGGCGAGACCTGGAGCGCGCCCGAGCCTACCGCCCTGGCCGGAACCGCCGCGCCCGTTTCCATCAGCCGCATCCCCACGACCGGGCACCTGCTCGCCATCTGGAACCACAACCCCGGTGCGTCAAGCCGGAACCCGCTCACCGCGGCCATCTCAAAGGACGAGGCGAAAACCTGGGAGGCGTTTCGCAATATCGAAGATGCCCCCGGCGATGCGTGGGCGTATCCCGCTGTCACGTGGATAGACGATCAGGCGTACCTCACCTATTTCAATTACACCGGCGGATTGTCGCTCCAACTGAAGCTCCTTCCGGCAACCTGGTTTTATCAATGAGTGCTCAGGGGATGCCCCTTCCGTGGAAAGGAAATCGCGATGATAACGACACGGCGTGAAGCATTGCTGGCGGCGGCCGCCGGAGCCGCGGCGCTCCATACGGGCATTCTGCACGCGGCGGAAACCCAGCCCGTATCCGAAACTCCGGATTCCGCACCGGCCATGACGCCCCTCGACTACGGACTCTCCTTCATCTGCAACACGGCGCCCGCCAATGCCGTCCGGTTCTGGGTCGAAAGCCGCACCCGCCTCATCGACGACGCGACCGGCGCCTGGACCGATTACTACCAGTGCGCATCGTGCAAAAGCGAGCATACCTTCGCCGAGAAAGACCTTTTCTCTCAGGACAACTACGATTTTCTGCCCATTCTCGGCGATGGGCGTTACCTGATCTTCCGGCGCCCCGCACGCCTCAACGACCAATACCGCACGGTCAAGACCGTGGAAGAGATCTGGGGCGAGCCCCGGCCCCAACTGCGCGAAGCGGCCGTCGTATCCGGGCTGGATACCTGGGAACAGATCCGCGACGCGACCGCCGCGGCCATCCCCATCGTGTCGCAGACCACGCTATGGAACGAAGAAACCGGTCTTCGCGCCATCATCGAGTGTCCGACGAAGACCATGAACATCAGCCTGGAAAAACAACTCTATCAGGTCGACACCGGCCCCATCGCGTATCCGGACATCTCAAAACGGTATGACCCGCCCATCGACTGCTTCAGCCTCGCGTTTATTGCATTCAACGCGCCCGGATTCGCGGATTTCGTCGTCGAACAGCCCACTCCAGTGCTCGTCGATGGCGAGGAGAAGGCGCAGGTCTACCATTACTCCAATCCGTTCAGCATGCCTGCCGAGAATCGCCTCTTCGCGCTCGGAAACCTGTGATCCGCCGGCGTTTTTCGTCCGGGCGCGCCTGACCTATCCTCTGGGTACGGCTTTCGGCTTCGCAGGCAGCGCTTCGGCAAACGCGTCGCTCAGCGCGTAGTCGATCATCGCGTCCAGCAAATACGCGCCTTCCGGCGTATCCGCGAGCAGGTCCACGCCGCGCGTAATCAGCATCTGACGCCCGGCGTCGTCCTTCTTCTGGCAGACGTACGTGAAGTACTGCTTCTGCCCTTCTCCCACGGCCAGGTGCGTGAACTCGCCATACTCCGGCGCGATGGGAAGCGGAAGACCCTCCTTGATCAGGCGGAACCACAGCGGCGACAGCTTCCCGTCATGGGGAAAACTCCCGAACACGGGGTGGTCAGCAAACACGGTGCCCAACTGATTGCCAAGCCACCACCATCCCAGGCGGACGTTGGGTGCGCCTTCGGCCGGCCCAATCATGAGTCCGCGCGTCCCCCGGGCCGCCGCGTCGAGCAGCGCAGGATGGTCCCACGAGCCGATGACGAGCCGGGCCGATTCGCCCTCCGGCGTGCCGGCCACGGCGATGCCGCGGTACCGGGACGCAAGCGCCTCGTGCAGGTCTTCCGTCACCGCAATCCCGTCCCCCCTTCGTTCCGCGCGTTTCGGAAAAAACCAGAAATCCCACGCGTTGGAGATTTCCGTCCCCTCAAGCCGGACCTCCAGCTTTGCATGGACCGGGGCCTCGAGTTCGGGAACGCCGAATTCGCATCCGCCCACATCCTGCACGGCACCGGGCGCCGCATCGAACGCGCCGGTTGCGCCGGAGGCCAGCGTCTGCCCCCCGGCCGTGACCGTCCACGACAGGCGCGCCTGTGCCAGCGGCGCGGCATCAAAATGCGATATCCGGAATGCGGCCGTGCACTCCTCTCCGGAAACCGCGATAGCGCTCTCCGGCTGGAACGTCGCCAGAATGGCCGTGGGACCATTGAACCGGCGGAACGCCTCCGGAGTCAGTCCGCCCGGCTTCGTTTCCCAGAACGCGTTCATGTAGCCTTGTCCCGTGTAGGCGCCTTCCTGGGGGACCATCACGTCCACGATGGTCCAATAGGAATAGCCGTCGCAGGCGGGATCCAGCCGGGCCCGCTCCAGGCCCTCCTTCTGGTAGTACGCCTGCAGCGCATGCGCCGCATCGAGACAGGCGTCGCCCCACGCGCGGTCCAGTCCCGCCGCGTGCAGCGATTCCTCGTAAGCCTCGAGACTGCGCGGGGCGGGTATCGCGCCCGAGAACTTCGGCGCGATGCGCGGATCCATCTTGATCCCGAGATTCAGGTACTCGTGCGCGATGAACGGCACGCCCAATCCATCAAAGGCGCCCGGCGCCCACGGCATAATGGAAGACGCCAGACCGTAACCGTTGGGCGAATAGTAATCGGAATTCTCCCGCGTGTTGCAGCCGCCATCCTGGTGCTGAAAGATGCGGTCGGGATCCGTGTCCTTGGCCCACTGGTAGATCTCATTGTCCAGCGGGCTGCCCAGGTGTCCTTCGTTCCCCGTCGAGTACGAGGCGAACGAAACGTACCGCCGGTAGTGCCGGTATAACTCCTGGATATCGCGCAGCGGATCGAATTCAAACCCTTCCGTGGTGATGTCGTGGTAATACGGCAACTCGGGCTGGATTAGGATGCCGGTCTCGTCGGCGGCTTCAAAAAACTCCGGAATCTCGCAGTGCGTGTGATGCCTGACATAGTTGAACCCGGCCGTGTGCGCGAGCGCCAGGTGTTTGCGGTGCTCCTCCGTATCCGGAGGCGATATCAGAGTCATCGGATACACATAGTCGTCGCCAAACCCCCGCAACAGATAGGGATTTCCGTTGAGGTAAAACTGTTCACCGCGCACCTCGAGCTTCTTGATGCCGAACCGTTCGGTCCAGCCATGTAGCGGAGCCTCCCCGGAAACCAGCGTTACATCGGCCAGGTAAAGGTTCGGCGTCTCGGGCGTCCACAACCGGAATTCCGTCAGCGGCACCTCGCAGACCACGTCCGCATTGCCGTTCCCGTCCAGCGTGATGTTCTTCGTCAACGTTCCCGCCGGCACACCGTCAACGGTC
>JAAYAQ010000589.1 GCA_012719295.1 Candidatus Hydrogenedentota bacterium
AGGAGCTCGGCGTCGAGCCTGGGGGTTTCGCTGACCGCCGCCAGCTGGCTGGCGGCCTGCGTGAGCCTCTCGGCCGTGGTCGCCACTATTCCTCGCGGATTCGGGCGGCCCGGTCCGCGGCGATCAGGGCGTCGATGACCTCCTGGAGGTCGCCTTCCATGATGGTTTCGAGGCGGTGGACGGTGAGCTTGATGCGGTGGTCGGTGAGGCGGTTCTGGGGGAAGTTGTACGTGCGGATGCGTTCGCTGCGGTCGCCTGACCCGACCTGGCTCTTGCGGTTGGCGGAACGTTCCGCGGCCTCTTCCTCCTGCCTCTGGGCGAGGAGACGGGCCCGAAGCACCATCAGGGCCTTGGCCTTGTTCTTGTGCTGGGACTTCTCGTCCTGGCAGGTCACGACGAGTCCGGTGGGCTTGTAGGTGACGCGCACGGCGGAATCGGTGGTGTTGACGGACTGTCCGCCGGGCCCGGAGGAGCGATAGACATCAATCTGCAGGTCGTTTTCGTCGATGTCGATATCGACGGCCTCGGCTTCGGGAAGGACGGCCACGGTCACCGCGGAGGTGTGGACGCGGCCCTGGGCTTCGGTTTCAGGCACGCGCTGGACGCGGTGAACACCGCCCTCGAATTTGAGCTGGCTGTAGACGCTGTCACCCGCGACTTTGAACGAGATTTCCTTGAATCCGCCCATGCCGGTGGTGTGGGAGTTCAGAATTTCGACCTTCCACGCCTTGATTTCGGCGTAGCGCGAGTACATGCGGAAGAGGTCCGCGGCGAACAGGGCGGCCTCCTCTCCCCCGGTCCCCGCGCGGATCTCCATGATGGTGTTCTTTTCATCATTGGGGTCGCCGGGGATGAGGAGCAGCTTCAACTCGAGTTCACGCGCCTCGAGCGTATCCGTAAGCTGATGCTTCTCTTCTTCCGCCATCTGCCGCAGTTCGGGGTCGGACTCTTCGTAGAGAATGGCCTCGGCCTGTTCCAGGCGGTTCTCCTCAGTTTCGTATTTCCGGAAGCAGTCGACCAGCGGCTGGATGCGTTTCTGAGCCTTGGCGCACTTCATGTAGCGGTCGTGGTCTGAGGCGACTTCCTGGGAAGCCATTTCGCGGGAAAGGCGGTCGTACTCCGCGAGGACGTCGCGGAGCTTCTCGCGCATAACCTTTTCCATGAAAGGGGATTAACTCTTGCGACCGTATTTCCGATTGAACCGATCGACGCGCCCTTCGCTGTCCACGAATTTCTGCTTGCCCGTGTAGAACGGGTGGCACTCGGAGCAGATTTCGACGTTGATGTCGCCCTTGGTGGACTTGGTCTCGAAGGTATTGCCGCAAGCACACGACACTCGTGCGGGTTTGTATTCGGGGTGGATGCCCTCTTTCACTGCCATTCTCCTGGTACGGCGCTTCTCGCGCCTCGTCACACGCGTCCAAAGCAAAGCAAGGACATAGTTTAGCACAGCGGGACGCGGCCGCGCAAATTCGCCTTCAGATGGGGTTCCGAACAGCCACTGCCAGGAAGCAAAGGGGATTTTGACCACGGATTGCCCGGACAACGCGGATTGGGAGCCCGAAGAGAGGTTTTTGGGGAAACCGCGAATGAA
>JAAYAQ010000590.1 GCA_012719295.1 Candidatus Hydrogenedentota bacterium
CCGCTGGAGAACCCGGAGATCCAGTTGTTTCGCAGCGAAAACCATCACAGGAACTGGCTCGACTGCATCAGGTCAAGGGAGAATCCCGTGGCGCATGCGGAAGTGGGCCACCGCGTAGCCACCCTGGTCCATCTGGGCAACATCGCCCGCTGGGTAAGCGAGGTGACCGGCGAGACCGGTAACCGTCTGACGTGGGACGCCAAAACGGAACAGTTCACCAACAGCGCATGGGGCAATCATTTTCTGGACCGGGCCCGTCGCGCGCCGTATCAACTCCCGGACGTCCTCTAGGCGCGGCCTCTCCTGCATAACGCGTGCGGGGGAGGCGCCGTGCTGCCAGCGACGAGCCGCAGGGGGACCTGGAAGATGTGGTAGGATTCTTTCTGGTCGTGTGAGGAGCATGCACACAGGGGGATCCCGGGATGCGCAACTCGACACTGCTGGTCATTCTCACGGTTCTTGGATTCTCTTCCGCCCTTCAGGCGGCGCCCCCTGCCGCGACGCCTGAAGAGATGGCCGAGGCGCAGCGCTGGGCTGGGCGGTTCACTGGCGCCGGCCAATTTGAGGGGGCGGAGCCGGGATTCTCATTTTTCTACGGAGGGAAACCTTCGGCGGACCTGCTGCCCGGATGGACCTTCGAGCGAACAAGCCGCCAACTCGATCCGCAGCGGACCGAGTATATCCTTAGCTACGAGGCCCCGGAGTCGAGGTTGCAGGTCCGCTGGGTGGCCGTGACCTACAGCGATTTTCCGGTGGTGGAATGGACGGCCTATCTCAAGAACAACGGGACCGAGAACACCCCATTGATCGAGGGGTTGCAGGGCCTCGACGTGTCGTTTCCCTGCGACGGTTCCGATGGATACGTGCTGCGCGGCAACAAGGGCGACCACAATGTTGCCGACAGTTACGCGCCTTACGAAATCACGCTCTGGCCGAACACCCAGTATACCTTCGCTCCGAACGGCGGACGCCCCTGCGACACCGCGTTCCCGTACTTCAATCTGTCGATGCGGGGCGGGACCGGCATGATACTGGCCGTCGGCTGGACGGGCCAGTGGGCGGCCACCTTCGCGCACAGGGCCGACCGCGGCCTGCAGATTACCGCCGGGCAAGAGCTCACCCGGCTGTACCTCGAGCCGGGCGAGGAGATCCGCACCCCGTTGATCGCGCTGATGCTCTGGGGGGGCGATGACATTGTGCGGTCGCAAAACCTGTGGCGGCGCTGGATGCTTGCGCACAATCTCCCCCATCCTGGAGGACAGCCGCTGCGTCCCTTGCTGACCTTCTGCGATTACGGTTTCTACGGCTGGGCCAAAAACACCGAAGAAGGCGAGAAATGTTTTATTGACGAACTCACCCGGCAAGGCATCCAGCTTGACTACTGGTGGGTCGACGCCGGCTGGTTTCCTGGCGGACAAGGCGAATGGGTCGTTGCGAAAGACCGCTTTCCCCACGGCCTGAAAGCCATCAGCGACTACGTTCACGAACGCAACATGGGCCTGATTGTCTGGTTTGAACCCGAGTCGGCCTACCCGTGGAGCATTACGGCCAAGAGTAACCCTCAGGCCATGCTGAAAAGCATGCCCCCGGAAGCCTACGGACTGGAATTGCTGTACCTGGGTGATCGCCAGGCCCGAGAGTGGATTACCAACCGTATCGACAGCATCATCCGGGAAGAGGGCATCGATTTCTACCGCCAGGACATGAACCTGGGTCCCCTGAGCTATTGGCGCGGCAGCGATCTCCCTGACCGCCTGGGCATCCACGAAAACCTGCACGTTCAGGGCTATCTGGCCATGTGGGACGAGTTGTTGCGGCGCCATCCCGGGATGCCGATTGACTCGTGCGCCGGCGGGGGACGCCGCAATGACATCGAGACATTGCGTCGCGCCATTCCCCTCCTGCGGAGCGACTATCAGCACTTCCAGGGCCATCCGCAATGGGCGATTGGCAACCAGGGGCATACCTACGGCATCGCTTCATGGATTCCCTACTTCGGCGAAGGGGTCTATTACAACCCGCAACAGACCGTGTACTCGGTCCGCAGTTACATGACGCCCGCGCTCGGGCTCGTCTGCGACGTGCGCAGCCCCGACGTGGACTGGGACCTCTATCGCCGGATGATTGCACAGTGGCGGCAGGTCGCCGACTGTTACCTGGGCGACTACTATCCCCTCACCCCCTACAGTCTCGATGAGAAATGCTGGCTGGCCTGGCAATTCGACCGTCCAGAACAGGGCGACGGCATGGTTCAGGCCTTTCGCCGGAAAGAGACCGTCGCGGATTCGTTCCAGCTCCGGCTTCAGGGCCTGGAGCCGGAGCGCACCTGCGCCGTGACCGATCTGGACACCCTGTCGACGGTGGAATCCAGTGGGCGGGAACTCATGGACCGCGGCATCTCAATCACTCTCGCGGACAGGCCCGGCTCGGCACTGCTCCGGTATCAACGCAACCCCGGGGACGCTGGCTGAGCGGCCTTGCGTCAGGGACCGTTTACTTCCGGGGGAAATTCGGGCCGTCCCGTGTCATGGAGGCAGGGCCTGGCTCACGAGGGAAAACGCAGTTCCTGGACAAATGCCTCCCACTTCGTCTTGAATGCGGCCATGTCGGTCTCGCCCAGGACGCGCACCAGCGTATTGAAACCCGTCGGGTCCGTCTGTGCGTTCGCGACAAAATCCCGGTAGTACGTGACGAGGAGGCCCTGTTCCTGAAGGTAGTAGCAGAGATAACGCGCCTGGGCGTAGAACACGCCGGAACCGACGTCCACCGTGCCGCCGTAGAACTCCTCTTCGCTGAGCGCCATGAGCTGCTCAAACGACAGCGTCTTCCCTTCCCTGATGGCGTCTTTCAAGCCGGATAGCCGCCAGTTGGTCAGACCGTGAATCCGGCCATCTTTCTCAATGCATCCTTCGTAGAGCGACGCCAGACCTTCGTTGAACCAGACCGGACACTCAGGGAAATTCGCATGCATATACGGATGCACGATCTCGTGCACGAGGGTTCCGCCGCCAGTGGCAATATTCATCACAAGTGCACGATGCTCCGCGGAATAGTAGCCGAATGGCGTGGCCGGCGTGTCGCCGAACAACTGGAATGCGTGCTTTGTATAGCTTTCCTTGTCTCGAAACAGCCAGATTTCCATCG
>JAAYAQ010000591.1 GCA_012719295.1 Candidatus Hydrogenedentota bacterium
CTTGATGAACTTGCCTTCGAGTTCCTCGCTGGGCAGGCGGAAGGTGACGTTCATGATGGACCGGCACTCGGGACTCGCGTGGCCCCGGTAGAAGCCCCCGCTCGCGTCGATGGCGTCGTAGAGCATCTTGGCCTTCTTCTGGTTGAGCGCATACATGCTGTCGAGACCGCCGATTTCCTCGATGAGCCACTTGGTCACGAGCATAATCATGTAGATGGTGAACGTTGGCGGGGTGTTGTAGAGCGAATTATTCTCGGCCATGTTCTTGTAATCGAGCATGGCGGGAAGGTTCTCGGGCACACGGGCCAGGACCTCGTCGCTGATGATGACGACGGCCGTGCCGGACGGGCCAATATTCTTCTGGGCGCCGGCATAGAGAATCCCGTACTTAGTGATGTCGAGCGGGCGGGAGAGGATGTCGGACGACGCGTCGCAGATCAGCGGCACGCTGCCCGTATCCGGTTCGTCGAAGAATTCCACGCCCTCGATGGTCTCATTTGAGGTGAAGTGGACATAGGCGGCGTCAGGATTCAGGTCGAGCTCATTCCGCGCGGGGGTGCGCACGTACTTCTCGGGCTTGCCATCCCAGGCCACGCGGACGTCACCCACGCGTTTGGCCTCTTTGATGGCCTTGTTGCCCCACGAGCCGGAGAGGATGTAATCGGCGGCCTTGCCGGAATGCTGGAGCAGGTTCATGGGGGCCATGATGAACTGCATGGACGCGCCGCCCTGAAGAAAGAGCACACGGTAGTTGTCGGGGATGTTGAGCAGGGAGCGGAAATTCGCCTGCGCCTGCTCGAGGATGGCGGTGAATTCCTTGGAGCGATGGCTGATCTCCATCACCGAAGCCCCGGCTCCCGGCAAGACCAGAAAATGCTCGCGGGCCTCTTCGAGGGCAGGCAACGGCAATGCGGCGGGACCAGCGGCGAAATTGAAGACTCGTTCTGCCATGTAAGTGCTCCTTCTTGAGGTGCTGTGCACCAAATTCTGAGAACCAGCCGGGACGTCCTGCACCCCCGGCGCCGGCAGGAAGGGTAGACCACCCTCGGGCAGGGGGAGTTGCGCCATCATGGTAGCGATCCGGCGGGGGCGGTTCAAGCCGTCTTTCGGATACTTTTTTGCCTGAGGCAACAGGGCAGAGAATTACCGCGGCGGCCCGGGTCCGGGCGAAGGGCGGCGTCTTATTCGTAGCTGAGGGCTTCCACCGGATCCATCGCCGCGGCGCGGCGCGCGGGATAGAATCCGAAAAAGATGCCCACGCTCAAGGAGAAGGTCAGCGCCAGCGCGATGCTGACCGAACTGACCACGGTAGGGAATCCGGTGATCATGGTGCCGGCCTTGGCGGTACTGACGCCGGCCAGGATGCCGATCAACCCGCCGAGGGTGCTCATCACGATGGCCTCGAGCAGAAACTGCACCAGGATGTCCCGGTCTTTCGCGCCGATGGCCTTGCGGATGCCGATCTCGCGTGTGCGTTCGGTCACCGTGACGAGCATGATGTTCATGATGCCGATGCCGCCGACCACGAGCGAGATGGCCGCGACCGCGCTCAGAAGCAGGGTGAAAACGCCCGTAACCGATTGCGCCGCTTCGACCATTTCGGCCATGTTGGCGACGTGAAAATCGTTGTCTTCGTCGTCGCGCAGCTTGTGGC
>JAAYAQ010000139.1 GCA_012719295.1 Candidatus Hydrogenedentota bacterium
CCCGTGACGGCAGCGGTCCCGGCCGGGGCCTCGGCTTTGGCGGGGGATGCGACCCGGATTGCCCCAATGCCCGCTAATGGTACACTGAGAGGTCATGGAACCGAAGAGTAACACACGCAACCCGGTGATTCTGGTGGTGCTGGCAGCCGCGGTCCTGGCGGCTGCCAGCATTGTCCTGCTGCTCCGGCAATACCGCATTGAAGTGGACAATGCGCAGGTCCAGCTGCTGGCAAAGGGCCACACCACGCTTGATGCCTTGACGGCGGGCATTCGCGCCCAGAGCCGCCGGGGGATGTACCGGTCCGAACGGTTGACGGCGATTTTTGATGAGCTGGCCCAGACGCCCGGTATCCTGGCGCTCCAGCTCCGTTCGTCGAGCGGCGCCCTCGTGGCGGCGGGCGGCGAGCTCGTAAACGTGCCCGACCTGCCCCCCGGGACCGAACTCTGGCGCCCGGACACGCTGATTATGACGGCCTCGGCCGAGTTCACGCATGACGGACCCGGCATGGGGCCCCTGGGACGGGGCCGCGGCGAGGGCGGTCTCGGATTGGGACCGCGGCGCGGCGGCGGACGCGGCTTCGGGGGAGGCTACCGGGCGGACGATCCCGACGCGGGCGATACGCCGTGGGAAGAGGGACCGCACGTCCTGACCGTGGTGCTCCACACCGGCGAAGTCCGGCTGGCGATACGCAACGCGCGCTTGAGACTCGCCGGCGGGGCGATCGTCGTGCTGCTGGCGATCGGCTCGGGCGCGTGGGCCTTCGTATCCCAATTGCACCAGCGCCGGCTGATGACCGGCCTGCTGCTCGCCGAAGAGCGGGTCGCGCAAAGTGAACGGCTCGCCCGCCTGGGGGCGGGTCTGGCCCACGAAACCAAGAACCCCCTGGGCGTGGTGCGGGGACTGGCCCAGTCGATCCTCGAAGCGCCGGAAGCCAATCGCGACATCCGCAGCATGGCGCAGCAGATCGTCGATGAATCCGACCGGACGGTGGGGCAGATCAACTCGTTTCTGGGGTTCGCGCGTCCGCTGGAACCCGAATTGCGGCCCGTGGACCTGTCGCGCCTGCTCGACCAGATGAAACCCCTGTTTGAAGCCGAAGCGCGCGGCGGCGGCGTCGAGATTGTCTGCGACGGCAATCAGTCGACCGTCCGGGCCGATGAATTGATGCTTCGCCGGGCCCTCCTGAACCTTGTGATCAACGGCATCCGCGCGGTGAAACGCCAGGGCACGGTCGCCGTGCGCGCGGACCGCGCCCACGATGGCGTGCGCATCGTGGTCGAAGACAACGGCTGCGGCATTGCCCCGGAAGATCTGACGCGTCTCACGGACCCCTATTTCGGACGGTTCGAGGAAGGCTCGGGGCTGGGACTGTCGATCGTGGACCAGATCGCCCGGGCCCATGGCTGGCGGCTCAGATTCCGTTCCGAGCCGGGGTCGCCTACGCAGGTGTCGCTTGAAGGCCTGTCTGAGGTACGCTAGGGACATGATGGAACAACGCCACCGCATTGCCATTGTCGACGACGACCCTGGCCAGCGCCAGTTGCTGGCCAACGCCCTCGAACGCGCGGGATACGAGACCCTCCGGTGTGAAGACGGGCCTCAGGGGCTCGCAGCAGCCGCTGACGCATCGCTCATGCTCCTTGACGTGCGCATGCCCGGCATGAGCGGGCTCGAGGTGCTCGAACGCGTAAAACGCGACCGGCCCCAGCTCCCCGTGATCCTCCTCACCGCGTACATCGACGTGCGCGACGCGGTCAGCGCGATGAAACAGGGCGCGCTGGACTATCTCGAGAAGCCGGTCGACCTCGATGAGCTCATCGCCGCCGTAGACGACGCGCTGGGCGCCATCGGGCGGGCGGTCTCGCAGGGCGAGGCCCCCGAAATCCCCCGGGGCATCGTCGCGGAGAGCGACGCCATGCGCAGGGTGTTTCAGCAGGCGGCGCGCGTGGCGTCCTCCGAAGCGACCGTCCTCCTGCTCGGCGAGAGCGGCACGGGCAAGGAAGTGGTGGCCGAGTTCATTCATCAGCGCAGCACGCGCGCGGAACGGCCGTTGGTGCGGGTAAACTGCGGCGGGCTGCCCGCCAACCTCATCGAAAGCGAGTTGTTCGGCCATGAGAAAGGCGCATTCACCGGCGCGGACGCCCCGCACCGGGGTCGCTTCGAAGAGGCCCACGAAGGCGCCATTTTTCTCGACGAAATCGGCGAGCTCCCGCTTGCCGTGCAACCCACCCTGCTGCACGTCCTCGAAAACGGGGCCATGCGCCGCGTGGGCGGTGGCCGGGAACTGACCGTCGACGTGCGCGTCATCGCGGCGACCAACCGCAGCCTCGAAGACGACGTCCGGGAAGGGCGGTTCCGCGAGGACCTCTTCTACCGGCTCAACGTGTTCGCGCTCGAGGTGCCGCCGCTGCGTGAACGGCGCGACGACATCCTCCCCCTGGCCGCGCATTTTCTCAAAGACGAAAAGCGCCGCCTGGCCCCGGCCACCGAACGCGTCCTGATGGCCTACGACTGGCCCGGGAACGTCCGTGAACTGCGCAATGCCATGGAACGCGCGGGCATCATGGCCGACGGCAACCTGGTGCTGCCGAAAGACCTCCCCCCGCAGCTTCAGGACGCCGCACCCGCCGGGACCTCCGGCACCGTGCTGGTGGGCGACATGCGCGAGATCCAGCGACGGGCCATTCTTGAAGCCATCGAAAAGACCGGCGGCAACAAGACCCGCGCCGCGGACCTGCTCGGCATCAGCCGCCGCAACCTCATCTACAAGTTGAGGGAGTACGGACTGTAGGCGGGGAGGATGATTGCGAGCCCGATTTCGATCTCGATAGCAATCCCGATCCCGATTTTGATTGCGCGTTTACAGGCCGCATCTCCGCGGCACTTCGATTGACTCTCCCTGCCCCGCCCGCTATCGTACCCACGATCCCAATCTCAATCGGGATCGCTATCGGGATCGGGATCGAAATCGGGATCGCACCTCCATGAGCCTCGGCCACGAGAAACTTGACGTTTACCGGCTCTCCCTCGGCTACGTGGCATGGGTCTAGCAGCAGGCGGATACGCTGAACGGCATCCATCGTTCAGCGCGGGACCAGTGGCTTCGCGCCAGCCAGTCGATTCCGTTGAGTATCGCCGAGGGGAATGGGAAGACCGCCGGCGCGGATCGCCGCCGGCATGTTGAAATCGCGCGCGGCTCGGCGATGGAATGCGCGGCGATACAGGATGTCCTGGTTGTCGGCAAGGCCCTGGACGGAGCGGAGAGCGAGCGCCATAAACATGAATTGGACCGCATCGCGGCCGTGCTCAGCCGGCTGGCTGGCACAGGCTACCAGGTTGGGGAACAACCGGCGGAGTACCGGTGTGGCGGGGAGGACGATTGCGATCCCGATCCCGATTGCGATTTCGATGGGGATGGGGGGAGTTCGCGGTAGTTTGGATCTGAACCCGGCGTCAGGCAGGTGTTATCCTGGCCTTCCTGGTCCATTTCGTCCATGGGAGGAGGTCCACCAGCTTGCCGCCGTCCCGGGGATATGCCATGGTAACCGCGATTGATCCCGGTGTAATCATCAGAAAAGGCACGGCGCTTCATGCACATGACCTATCTTTTGCCCGGCGTGGTTATCGCCGCGCTCGTTTTGGCGGTCAAAACCAGCGCATCGTGGGCGGAACACCCGGCGGGC
>JAAYAQ010000592.1 GCA_012719295.1 Candidatus Hydrogenedentota bacterium
AGCTATGAGCTGCTGCTGAGGTTTAGCCTGGGCTTCAGCGCCCTGGTGTTGCTCGCCATGCTCGGCCTGTCGGTGCATGCGGGATGGCTGATACCGCAACTGGGCACGGAACTGATACCGCCGCTGAAACAGGGGGAATTCGGCATTCGCATGGAAGCGCCTCCGGGCACACGGATTGAGCAGACGGAGCAGCGGGCCATCCAGGTGGAGAAGATCGTCCGGAGCTTTCCCGTAGTCGATACCGTGAGCGTGGAGGTGGGTTCGGAAAAAACGAAGGCGGAAAGCGAGCGCGGCGAGAACGTGGCCGAGTTCACGGTCACTCTCAGGGACCCGGACGAAAACGCGCAGTACCAGGACGAAATCATCGAACAGATACGGCGCGAAATCATCGCCCGCACGGGCGACGAGATCACGTTTACGCTTCCGGCGCTGTTCAGTTTCAAGTTCGCCGTCGAGCTTCAGATTCAGGGCGACGACATTGACGCCCTGCGCGCGGTGGGACAGGAGATTCTGGCGAGCATCGAGGGCATTCCGGGGCTGAAGGACGCGGAGTTGAATATGAAGCAGGGCTACCCGGAAGTGATCATCGGGCTGGACCGCGAGTTGCTGGCGGCAAAAGGCCTGACGCCCGATCAGGTGGCGCTGCGCTTGCGGAATGAGGTGCAGGGCGAGGCGCCGACCGAGTTCAACCGTGCCGGCGAGAAAGTGGACATTCGGGTGCGGACGGACCGGGCGGGCCTGAGCAGCCTCCGGGACCTGCGCCAGGTGTCCGTGATCGAGGGCACGCCGCCGATCCCGCTGGAGACCGTGGCCACGATTGACGTGAAAGAGGGGCCCAGCGAGATTCGGCGCATCGATCAGCGCCGCGTGGCCCTGGTCACAGCGAACGTGGAAGGCCGTGATCTGGGCGCCGTGTCGCGGGATATCGAGGCGCGGGTGTCGCAGATCCGCATGCCGGAAGATTTTGACTGGAGCCTCGGGGGCCAGAACCGCGAACTGGCGACGTCATACCAAAGCCTTCAGTTTGCGTTGCTGCTGGCCATCTTCCTGGTATACGTCGTGATGGCGTGCCAGTTCGAGTCCATCCTGCACCCGGCGCTGGTGTTGTTTTCGGTACCGCTGGCATTTATCGGGGTGGTGTACGTTCTGTATCTATTCGAGATCAGCCTGAGCATCATGGTATTCATCGGCGGGATCATCCTTGCCGGCATCGTCGTCAACAACGCCATCGTGCTCGTGGATTATGTGAACCAGTTGCGGGCGCGGGGCATGGCCAAGCGGGAAGCCGTCGTGCAGGCCGGTCTGGTCCGGTTGCGCCCGATTCTCATGACGACCCTGACGACGGTCCTGGGTCTGATTCCGATGGCGTTGTCGTCGGGGGAGGGCGCGGAAATCCGGCGCCCGATGGCCGTCACGGTGATGGCGGGCCTGTCGTCGGCCACCCTGCTCACGCTCCTGATCATCCCGATGGCCTATTATTTGTTTGGCGGCCGGGACAAAACATGAAATCCGGCTTGACGGACATCGCACTCAGGCGGCCGATCACCGTCACGATGCTGGTGCTCACGGTGATGGGACTGGGGGTCATTGCGTGGCACAAGATCCCTCTGGAGTTCATCCATCGGATGGACTTTCCGATGATGAGCTGTACCATCCCCTACCCCAACGCCACGCCGGAACAGGTGGAGGCGGAGATCGCGATTCCGGCGGAAGGCGAATTCCGCACGGTATCGAGCCTCAAACGCATTACGACGACATCCGACAGCGACGGGTGCAACATCCGGCTGTTGTTTGACTCGGATACGGAGATGTCGCTCGCAACGTCGGAAGTGCGGGATCGCATGGAGCGGCTGCGCCTCAAGCTGCCGTCCGGCGTAGACGACATCTATCTGTTTCGCTTCAGTTCCCAGTCGCTGCCGATCCTGCTGATCGGGCTGGGGCG
>JAAYAQ010000140.1 GCA_012719295.1 Candidatus Hydrogenedentota bacterium
CCATCGAGAAACTCATCGCGCCCGACCGCCACAACCTCGTATTCGTGCGGCACAAGTCCGGGCCCGTGTATCTCTGGTACGAGATCGTCCATCCCCGCCTGCTGCGCAAGACCGTTGACGAGTACGGCCAGCCGGGGCTCGACCCCTCCGACGTCATTGTCGATGAATACGGCGACATGCTCTGGCGCTTGCGTTCGCTCTACGCGCTCAACAACACCGTCGGGTCGCGTATCGTCTGCATCGGCGGGCCGAGCGGCTGGGGCGCGGGCGGCCAGAAAGCCCCCGAAATCGCCGCCAAGCTTTGGAAGATGGACCTCGTCACCGTCACGTACGACGATCTGGGCGCGCGAATCAAAGCGGCCCGCGCCAATCCCGAGCGCGTGGAACGCGCCGAGGCCGGGGCGGCCGCCTACCTCAAGACTCCCGGCACGCATCTGAAAACCGATGCGGGGTTCGTCAGCCGCGCCTTCCTGTTGACCGAGGTATTCGAGGAGGTCATGGCCGAAGCCAACGCCCAGGCCATCACCGTGAACCATTGCATGGGCACGATCATGCCGCTGTCCGAAACCACCGCCTGCCTCCCCCTGAGCCTCATCAACGACGCGGGCGCGCTGGCCTTCTGCGAATCCGATTTCGCGGTGATCCCGTCGGGCGTCCTGCTCCACCACATCGCCTCGATGCCCGTGTTCCTGCAGGATCCGACCTACCCGCACCACGGCCTGATCACCCTCGCCCACTGCACCGCCCCGCGCAAGATGGACGGCAAACATCTCGAGGAGGCCTACATTCTCACCCATTTCGAATCCGATTACGGCGCGGCGCCCAAGGTCAACATGCGCATCGGCGAAACCGTCACCGTCATTGACCCCGATTTCCACGACAAGAAATGGATCGGATTCCGCGGCACCATACAGGACAACCCCTTCCTCGACATCTGCCGCTCCCAGGTCGACGTGGCCATCGAGGGCGATTGCGACCGGCTCGCGCGGGATATGCGCGGTTTCCACTGGATGCTGTCGTACGGCGACCACCTCAAGGAGACGGGCTACGCCCTGCGCAAACTCGGGATCGAGTGGTACAACCTCTCCGACGACAAGACCATTGAGGCTTAGCGGTTCCGGCATAGAGGACATGCGGCGCTCCCGGCGTGACTTCCTGCGGGCGGCCGGCCTCGCGGGCCTGGCCCTGGCCGGGGCACGCGGCGGCGCCGCGGCCGGCGCCCGGATCCCGCCCCGGCCGAACATCGTGTTCGTGATGGCCGACGATCTGGGCTATGGCGATCCCCGCTGCATGAACGCCGCCTCAAAGATCCCCACCCCCCACATGGATCGCCTCGCCCGGGAAGGCGTGCGGTTCACCGACGCGCACACGCCGTCCGCCGTATGCACCCCCACGCGCTACGGCGTGCTGACCGGCCGATACTGCTGGCGGTCGCGTCTCACCCGCGGCGTGCTGGAGGGGTACGACCGCGCGCTGATCGAGCCCGGCCGTGTGACCGTCGCCTCGCTTCTGCGCGAACACGGCTACCACACGGCATGCATCGGCAAGTGGCACCTTGGGCTGGGCGCGGAAAACCCGACCGACTACACCAAACCGCTGCGTCCCGGCCCCCGCGAGGCCGGGTTCGACGAATTCTACGGCATCGCCGCCTCGCTCGACATGCCGCCCTACTGTTTTATCGAGAACGACCGGCCCGCCGCCGCTCCCACGGAACACATCGCCAAGTCCGAGCGCCCGGCCTTCTGGCGCGAGGGCGCCATCGCGCCCGGATTCACCCACGAAGCCGTCCTGCCTGTCCTGACCGACAAGGCGGTGGCATACATCGAGCGGCGGGCCCAGGAACCGGCGCCCTTTTTCCTCTACTTCCCCCTGACCGCCCCGCACACGCCCTGGGTGCCCGTCGACACCGTGCACGGCCGCAGCCAGGCCGGGGACTACGGCGATTTCGTCGCACAGGTCGATGACGCGCTCGGCCAGGTCCTCGACGCCCTGGCGCGCACCGGGTGCGCGGAACAGACCCTCGTCATCTTCACCAGCGACAACGGCTCGCACTGGACCCCCGCATTCCTCGAAGAATGGGGCCATCGCGCCAACGGCGCATGGCGCGGCCAGAAAGCCGATATCTGGGACGGCGGCCACCGCGTCCCCTTCCTCGCCCGCTGGCCCGGCGTCACGCCCCCGGGCACGGCCTGCTCCGAGATCATTTGCCTCACCGACCTGCTCGCCACCTGCGCCGCCATCGTGGGCGCCGGGCTCCCGGAGAACGCCGGCGAAGACAGCTTCAACCTCCTGCCGGCCCTGCGGGGCCAGCCGGGCGGGACCCCCATCCGCGAAGCGACCGTTCATCATGCCTACGACGGCTCGTTTGCGATCCGGCAAGGCCGATGGAAGCTCATCCAGGGCCTGGGATCCGGCGGATTCAGCGCCCCGCGCGCCATCGACCCCATCGAAGGCGGGCCCCGAGGCCAGTTATACGATCTCGATGCTGATCCCGGCGAATCCGTCAACCTCTGGGCGGAACACCCCGACGTGGTGGTGCGTCTGTCGGCGCTGCTCGACCGCTACAAACGGGACGGCCGCAGCCGCCCCAAGCGGTACGATCCGGTGTGACGCCTCACCCGGCCTCGGCGCCCTGCCCGTCTACCCCGGCCACGATACTGGATTTTGAATTCCTTCAACCGCAGTTACTCATCAAAAGTAGTTCAGATTTGAACGATCTTTTGATGCGCACCTTTCGCATTAATCCGGGGTTCTGTCATCGGAAACTCTTAACACATTGAAAATTATTGACTTACACAAGAAGCTCGGCTGGCACGAAACTTGTTCTCTCCAGCGTGTGGCGGAGCGGCCCGTGTGCCGCGGGGGCGTGGGGTCTTCCACCTCACACCACATCGTAACCATGCAGAATACTGAGAGAGGAGAATCGTATGTGCATACCCCATGGGAGTCGAGTGTCGATGCTTCTTGCTGTGGCGATGCTTCTCGGAGGAGTTGCCGCCCAGGGCGAACTCATCATAGACACGGGCGACCCGCCCGCGCGGGTTTCCGGGTGGAGTCTTTACGGAGTAGACGTTGTTGGAGAGGCGCCTCACGAGTTTGTGTGGCTGGCCGCGGAGATCGACCTGGCCCAGGCCTACACCGTGACGGCCATCGAGGCGTGGTTGTGGGAGATTACGCCCGGCGACATCAGCGTAGCCATCTACGGCGATGGCGGCGACGTGCCGGACACGGGCGTCGAGCTGTTCCGCAACACGTTTTACGCGGATATTCCGTATGTTCCGCTGGGATTTAATAACCAGTATACCCTCGGCTGGGAAGGTCCGCAAGGGTTGAGCTGGAATCTTGGCCCGGGCAGCTATTGGGTGGCCCTTGAGGTACTCTCTTCGAGTGTGGCCGAATTTGCAGCGACGGACCCTGCTGCTAATCCATTGTCCCACTATGCCTTAGACTACGGCGAAGGCTGGCAGCCGGGCGGTGGCAACTGGGGCCTCCGCGTGTACGGGACCGCCGAGTCTCAGGGCGATGTCGTTCCGGAACCGGCCACCGTGACCCTGTGCGGTCTGGGGCTCATCGCGCTGGCGGGCCGCTCCATCCGCAACCGCCGGCCCTTCTGAGCCTGAGGGGATTTTCTTTTCACTGGAAACGGGTCGCGGCCGAACCCGGGGACGCCAAAAAAAGCGTCGCGCATCCCCTTCCCGCGCGAAGGGGATGCGCGTTTTGTTCCGAACCGTGTCGCCGCCGGCGCGTCCCGCGCACGGCTACCCCGCCGTCTGGAGGTCTTCGTTGTACTGGCAGGCCGCTTCCGTTACGTCTTCCATGGAATGAAAGATGGTGTCGAGGTTGGTGACGTGAAACACGTCGGCCACGTAGGGATTCACGCCGCACACGCGCAAACCGCCGCCCTGCTTTTCGAGTTCGCGGTAGGCCTTGATGATCTGGGTGATGGCCGCGCTGCTCAGGTACTCGATCTGATGCAGATCGAGCAGCAGATGCGAGCCGGGATATTTCAGGCAGTATTCCGACAGCTGGCTGCCGAGCGGCTCGGCGTTGGTGGCATCAAGACGCGGCGCTTCGGTCACGGTGGCGATGGCAATCCTGCCGAACCGGTCGATCTGAAGCATTCCCCTCCCTCCTCCCGGCCCCTCTGCCGGAAAGCCCGCGGGTTGCCCAACACTGTCCGGAGATGTTGCGGCTCAGAGATAGGGCGCAAGCTCCTCTTCGAGTAAACACTTGTACGCGGCGTATTGTTCCTCGCTCACGTTGCCGATGGCCTTGACGTAGTCCACGCCTTTCATCGGCCGGGCATAGCCGTCGACCGGATACCCCTGTTCCGTGGCATAGCGCTTGAAGAACTCGACGCTGTTGATGTTGAACGCCACAAGCTTGTACACCGCGTGCTGCGCCATGACCGCGCTCACCGCGTCGCCCGCCTCGAACCGTTCCTGCAGGAAATTGAGCATCTGCGGATACATGGCCGCGCCCTGGCCGATGACCGCCGTCGACCCGCAGTACAGCCCCGCATAAAAGGCATTCTCGTTGCCCGTAATGTAGGCGAAATCCCTGCCGTACACCGCCGCGCACAGCGTCGCGATGTAGCCCGCGTCCGCCGTCGACACCTTGATTCCGGCCATATTCGGCATGTCGGCCAGCTTCGCCAGCAGCTCGTGGGTCACGTTATAGGCCGCCGCGGTGCCCGGGGGCTGGTAGATAAAGGTCGGAATCGACACGGCCGCGCTGACGGTCTCGAAATAGTCCAGAATGACGTCCGCCTCGGTCTGCCCATCGCGGGGCAGAATGGCCTCCGGGATGGTGTGGACGACGCCGTCCGCGCCCTGCTCTTCGGCGTACCGGCTCAGCTCGACCGCCTCGTTGACGAACACCGCCGGATCGGGATAGTTGTTGCGGTCGCGGTCCCAGATGCCGGTAGTGCCCACGAGGACGGCGGCGCGGCCCTTCAGATGGCTGCATGCGGTGCGCGCCATGGCCTGCACGTCCTCGTAGCTGAACGTAAACATCTGGCCCATGCCCGAGCGGACAAAAAAGGCGCTGATGCCGCCGCGGTCAAGCAGGAAATCCAGGAAACGGCACTGGCCATCGGGGTCGAAGCTCAGATCGGAACGGAAAATGGAGAATGTCGGGGCAATGCACCCCCGTGCATAGGATGGAATCATGGGAATCCTCGTTTTCTAACGTTTGTTGCGGTATTTCTCGACCAGATTCTGGGCAGGGCCAACGCCTTTGGTAAGCGCCGGTTTGCGCGCCCTGACCTTCTGCGCGATCATGGGGCGATACCGGACCATGGCGAGCAGAAACGCGACCACCACCGCAAGTTCCAGCCAGAAGATCCAGCCCGGATGGTAGCCCTCGCGATTCCAGAACTCCACCAGCGGCGTGGCCCAGTCCTTGTAGACGCGCTGTTCCTCGCGCATTTCCATCTGGGTGTTGAACTGAAACCATCGCACGAGGCGCACGAACAGATTCACCGCCACATGAAACAGCCCGCAGTAGATCACCCACTCCACCGCCCAGAAGATCACCGGGAACGTATACTTCCGGAAAACCAGGAGAATCGGCGTGGCACAAGCCAGAATCACCACATACGCTTTCCAGTTCTCGGAAAAGTGCTGTGTCACCGCTTCCATGGATACGCGCTCCCCTTCCCCCGGCAGTGTAGCACAGGCTCCACAATCGTGCAAAACGCGCCCGGCGTTTGCTATAATCCCCTGCCGGCCGGTCAGCCGGCAATCAGCAAGAGGTGGAGAATCGCGTTGGTGGAAAAACTCTACATGTCCGCCGAGGGCCTCGAGAAGCTCAAGGCGGAGCTGCAGGAATGCCGTGCGCGCACCCGCATCGTGGCCGACGCCATCGAGCGAGCCCGGGAACTCGGCGATCTGCGCGAAAACGCCGACTACCACGCCGCCAAGGAAGAACAGGCCATGCTGGCGGCGCGGATCAAGGACATCGAGGACAAGGTCACCCGGGCCGCCATCGTGGATGACGCCGCCATCGACGCCACCAAAGCGTATATTGGCGCGACCGTGCGGGTATTGAATATCAAGACGCAGCGCGAGAACACCTACATGCTGGTCAGCCCCGTCGAAGCCGACGTCACCGAGGGGAAGATCTCCGTGCGGTCGCCGGTGGGCGAGGCGCTGCTTGGCAAGAGCGTCGGTGAACGCGCCGTGGCCAACGTGCCCGCGGGCGCGTTCGAGATGGAGATCCTCGAGATCACCCGATGACCCGGCGCATCGGAAGCGGTGCGCGGCCGGTAGGCGCCGGCCGGCACGGCACGCCGCCCGAACCGCGGCCGGCTTCGCGCGGGTCCGGGCGGGCTCCGGGGGTGCAGACATGCACGCCCGTTTTGTGTATCAGGGCGCCTGGACGGCGCGCGCGGAACCGGCGCGGCCGGTGCGCGCGCCAGGGGTCGTAACCATCGGAATTGCAGGGAATCGATGCCAAAGCGAACCGACATCCGCAAGATCTTCATCATCGGGTCCGGCCCGATCGTCATCGGGCAGGCCTGCGAGTTCGATTATTCCGGCACCCAGGCCTGCAAGGCGCTGCGGGAAGAAGGCTACGAAGTCGTCCTCGCCAACAGCAATCCCGCCACGATCATGACCGACCCCGAGACGGCCGATCGCACCTACATCGAGCCGCTTACGGTCGAGGTGCTCGAACGGATCATCGCGCGCGAACGGCCCGACGCGCTCCTGCCTACGGTGGGCGGACAGACCGGCCTCAATCTCGCGGTCGACCTCGCCGAAGCGGGCATTCTCGACACGTACGGCTGCGAACTCATCGGCGCACGGCTGCCCGCCATCAAGAAGGCCGAAGACCGCGGCCTGTTCAAGGAGGCCATGCTCCGCTGCGGCTGCGAAGTGCCCGAAAGCCTCGTGGTGCACTCGCTCGAAGAGGCCCGGGAGTTTGGGGCCGCGCTCAACTACGAAGCCATCATCCGGCCGGCGTTCACCCTGGGCGGTTCGGGGGCGGGCGTCTCGTTCAACCGCGAGGAATTCGACCGGGTGGTCAAATGGGGCCTCGAACTCAGCCCCATCCACGAAATCCTGGTCGAGGAATCCGTGCTCGGGTGGAAAGAATACGAACTCGAGGTGATGCGCGACCTCAACGACAACGTCGTCATCATCTGTTCCATCGAAAACTTCGACCCGATGGGCATTCACACCGGCGACAGCATCACGGTCGCGCCCGCGCAGACCCTCACCGACAAGGAATACCAGGTGATGCGCGACGCCGCCATCGTGATCATCCGCGAGATCGGGGTCGATACCGGCGGCTCGAACATCCAGTTCGCGGTACACCCCGACACGGGCCGCATGGTCGTCATCGAGATGAACCCGCGCGTGTCCCGCAGTTCCGCGCTGGCCTCGAAAGCCACGGGCTTCCCCATCGCCAAGATCGCGGCCAAACTCGCCGTGGGCTACAGCCTCGACGAAATCCCCAACGACATCACCCGCGAAACCCCGGCATCGTTCGAGCCCACCATCGACTACTGCGTCACCAAGATACCCCGCTGGGCCTTCGAGAAGTTCCCCGGCGCCGACAATGTCCTCACGGTCCAGATGAAAAGCGTCGGCGAAGCCATGAGCATCGGCCGCACGTTCAAGGAATCGCTCCAGAAGGGCCTGCGCTCCCTCGAAATCGGCCGGTTCGGCCTGGGCGCCGACGGCAAGGACCGGCCCCTCACCGGAAACCCCGACCCCCGCGAGGAAAAGGAGGCCATTCTCCGGGCCATTCGCATCCCCCGGCCCGACCGGATCTTCCAGGTGGCCCGCGCGTTCCGCCTGGGCGCCGCCGAGGAGGAAGTGTATGACGCCACGAAAATCGACCCGTGGTTTCTGCGCAACCTCCGCGAGATCATCGAGGAAGAGGCGGCCCTGCGCGAAGCCGGCCCCGGCGACCCGGCCGTGCTGCGCCGCGCCAAGGAGTTCGGGTTCAGCGACCATCAACTCGGCTCTCTCTGGGGACTGGACCCCATGGACGTCCGCCGCCTGCGAAAAGAGCACGGCATTACCGCGACCTACAAGCTCGTCGATACCTGTGCCGCCGAGTTCGAAGCCTATACCCCCTATTACTACAGCACCTACAGCGACGAAGACGAAGTCCGGCCCTCGACCCGCGACAAGATCATGATCCTCGGCGGAGGACCCAACCGCATCGGCCAGGGCATCGAATTCGATTACTGCTGCGTCCATGCCGCGTTCGCGCTGAAGGAAGACGGGTTCGAGACCATCATGGTCAACAGCAATCCGGAAACCGTTTCCACCGACTACGACACCTCCGACCGCCTCTACTTTGAACCGGTCACCCTGGAGGACGTGCTCAACATCTGCGACCGCGAACAGCCCCGGGGCGTGATCGTGCAGTTTGGCGGGCAGACCCCGCTCAATCTCGCCGACGCCCTCTGGAAAGCCGGCGTGCCCGTGATCGGCACCACGCCCGCCAGCATCGCGCGCGCCGAGGACCGCAAGGAATTCCGGGAACTGGTCGAGAAACTTCAGCTGCTGCAGCCCCCGAACGATACCGCCACCTCGATCGAGGAGGCCCGGGAAGTCGCCGCCCGCATTGGCTATCCCGTGGTCGTGCGTCCCTCGTTCGTGCTGGGCGGGCGCGCGATGGAGATCGTCTACGACCAGGCCTCGCTTGACCGCTACATGGGCGAGGCCGTCAGCGCCTCGCCTGAACGCCCGATCCTGATCGACCGGTTCCTCGAAAACGCCATCGAGATCGACGTCGACGCCCTCTGCGACGGCCACGACGTGGTCATTGGCGGCATCATGCAACACATCGAGGAGGCGGGCGTCCATTCGGGCGACAGCGCGTGCATCCTGCCGCCGCATGACCTCCCCGCGGAGATCATCGAGGAGATCAAGACGCAGACCCGCGCCCTCGCCCGTGAACTCAACGTGGTGGGGCTGATGAACATCCAGTACGCTGTGCAGAACCACGACATCTACGTGCTCGAGGTAAATCCCCGCGCGTCGCGCACGGTGCCGTTTGTCAGCAAGGCCACGGGGGTGCCGCTGGCCAAGCTCGCCGCGCGCGTCATGGCGGGCAAGACCCTGCGCGAACTCGGCGTGACCGAAGATCCCTGGCCGGCGTACGTGTCCGCGAAAGAAGTGGTGCTGCCCTTCATCAAGTTTCCCGGCGTCGACATCCTGCTCGGCCCCGAAATGCGGAGCACGGGCGAGGTCATGGGCATCGACAGTTCGATGGGGCTGGCCTTCGCCAAGAGCCAGGTCGCCGCGGGCAACCGCATTCCCATGAGCGGCACGGTTTTCCTGAGCCTCAACGATCGCGACAAGAACGACATGGGCTCCCTGGGACAGGACCTCGTGGATCTGGGCTTCTCCCTCATGGCCACGCACGGCACCGCCGAGTTTCTGCAGCAGCAGGGCATCGCGGTCCAGCTGGTGACCAAGGTGGGTGAAGAACGGCCCCACATCGTGGACCGGATCATCAACGGGGAAGTCCAGTGGATCATCAATACCCCGCTGGGAGGAGCCTCGAAGTCGGACGGACGCGAAATCCGCCGCACCGCCCTCGAACGTTCGCTGCCCATCATGACGACCCTGTCGGCGGCGCGCGCGGCCGTGATGGGTATCCGCGCGATGCGGCAGGGGAATACGTCGGTGCGCTCCCTGCAGGAATACCACGGCAAGCGCTAAGCCGGCGCCGGTCCGCGGGGGCGGGCGCCTTGAAACGCCGGCCCGCGCGTGAAACAATCGCGGTCATGCACAATCTGGCGCGTGCAGCCGGAGAAAACAACCGCCAAGGGAACCAGCATAGTGAACGAACCGGGCGCGATACAGACCGGACCACCGGGGAGCACGGAGCCCAATCCCTATGCGGTCATGATCCGGGGCATCGAGCGGGTCGCGCTGGCGGGGCGCTATCTCATCTTCACAACGATGCTGGCCCTGTTTGTCCTCGGCCATATCAAAGGCAACGTTCGCGACGCCGCGGTCATCAGCGCCGCCTTGATCCTCCACAGCGTCTTCGCGCATTGGGCGCTGTGGAAGAACCGGCTGGATCTCCTGGTCTCGCGCTTCAACTTTCTGTTGTATCTCGTGGAGCTTTCGATCATCGTCTCGTTTTCGGGGGCGGATGAAAGCCCCACGTTCGTGCTGTACATCCTTTTTCTGATCGGGTTCAGCGCCTACCAGCGGCAGCTGCGAAGTCTCATTGCCGCGGCCATCGTCTGCTGCCTTGCCTACACCCTGGTGCTGTTCATCGAGTGGCGCCTGGTGGGTCTGTCGAGCTCCCTGGGCGAACTGGTCTTCAAACAGATGTCCATTCTTCTCGCGGGGTGGCTCGTCGGCAACCTCAGCCAGCGGATTCGGCGCGCCGAAGAGGAATCCCACAGCCAGGCCCTGCGCGTCGCGTCTTCGGAGGCTGCCTTGCGCGCGATCCTGGACCATACCGCCGACCCCATCCTGGTGTTCGACGAGAACGACCTCGTGGTCGACGCCAACGACAGCGCCGGTCAGTATTTCGGCCAGGCCCGCGAGACCTTGCTCGGACAACGCATGCGCACGTTCATATTCGATGACGGCACGCTCCCCCAGAAACGTTCCGTCCTGCGGCATAAGGGCCAGCTTCGGGGGGAACAACTGCTGATCGGACCCGACGGAGAGGAGCGCGCGGCCGACGTCCTCGTGCGCTCGTTCATCCGCGACGGCAAACCGTATTACGTCACGCTGATCCACGACATCACCCCGCAGAAGGACCTCCAGGAGGCCACCCGGCAGGCCAATCTGCGCCTCGAACGCCTGAACCGCCAGCTGCGCCACCTCGACGAGCTCCGAACCGGGTTCCTCGCGGCCATTTCACAGAAGCTGAGATCGCCGCTCTCGGCCGTTTTGGGCTATATCGAGATGCTGCTGCAGGAAGAGCTCGGCGACATCACCCGGGAGCAGCGGAAAGCCCTGCAGACCTGCCGGCGGGGAACCGTCCGGGCGTTCCGCATCATCGACGAGGCGCTGGCGCTTGGAAGCGAAGGGGAAACCCAGAAAATGCCCGAGCCCGCGGAAGCGCCGCCCCGGCCCGCAAAAAACGCGGACGTCAACGCGCCGTCCGGCGAACCGGGGAAATAGATCCCTGAACTACAGGGTGGGTTGCACCCAGAGCGCGAGCTGGTCCTCTTCCGTCAGATCGCTCATGCTGGCCACCTTCTCGGGCGGCGGCAACGGCATCTCGAACTCGCGCGTGTGGTTGGCGTAGCGTCCCGCCAGAATCAGACGGCGAAACTCCTGGGGCGAGTCAAAGGGCTCGGACGTCTCGAGCCAGAACTTGTTCATGAAATTCAGGCCGTGGGCGTCGGAGGCGTGGAGTTCCGCCATGTGCTGCGCGCGCGCGTACGCCCGGGCCGCCGCCGCGTGGTCTTCCAGGCCGTGGTTGCAGGTCAGCACCTCGACCGCGTCGGCCAGCCGGCAATACTCCGGCAGCACGCTGGACCAGCGGAACGGATGCGCCACCACCGTCAGGAAACCGTCCACGCACGCCTGGCCAAACACGTCGCTGGGGGTCTTGAGCCGCTCGTACACCGGTTCGTGCGCGCCCAGTACCAGCACGTGGACCTCGTCCGTGAGCGTGATTTCGATGCCCGGAAACAACCGGACGCGCTCCGCCAGCTCCTGCAGCCCCGCGATCTCGGATTTTGACCAGACCCGGTCGTGCTCGGTCAGAAACAGCGCGTCGTAGCCGCTGGCGTCCGCCATGGCGATCAGTTCCCGGGGCGGAATCCGCGAACACACCGAGTATTTCGCGGTATGGGCGTGCGTTTCCACCTTCGTCGTGCCGGGAAATCCTGCGCCGGGGAGTTTATCTATCATTGCTGGTCCATTCTAAGCGGGGATTCGGTCAGCACCCGCCGTTTCTTCGCCTATAGTATACCATGAGTCCGGGATACCCTTCCGTACATTCCCCGGTTGCCGGCGGTGGCGCCACCGTACGCACCGGTCATAACAGGTTCCGTCCGTCACATCCGAAACACGGGACCGAAGTCTCGGATTCCCAACAGGTTCACCCGGCAGACCGCCCCGGGCGGCCGCCGGTCCCGGCCGGGCGTTCACCGAACTGGACGCACGGGCTATCTGAACATTCAATCCCTGGCCCCCGGGTTCTGTTCCCTGGCAGGTCTCCCCGGCGCGGCGTCCGGCCTTCCGCCTGCGCAACGCTTAAAATGCGAAAGACAACGGAAATGACGGCATGAAACGAACGCGCAACGTTTCGTCCGGCACACTTTTGGCATTTCTGACAGGGCCGTTCTGGTCCAGCCTCGGCCGCGTTCTGACGCAACGGGCCCGAACAGGTATACTGGTGCCCGGAGAGCCGGCACGGGGAGGCGGAACATTGCGCCGCCTCCAAGGGGTTCTACCAGAAACCGCCGTGCAGGACGCCGCGGCGTGCGGAGGCAGAGGGCATCAACCCCGAGGAGCATGCGGCCGTGACGACGGACAAAGGGATCGCCATCCTCACGATTGAAGACGAACCCATGGTGCGCCGCACGCTTGCCGCGTATCTGCGCAAGTCCGGGTTCACGGTGCACGAGGCGGGCGACGGCGCCGAAGGGCTCGCCCTGTTCGAACGCGAGCGGCCCGACCTGGTCCTGGTCGATCTGCGCATGCCGGGGATGGACGGGTTTGCCGTGCTCGAAGCCCTCAGCGCGCAATCCCCCCAGACGCCTCTCGTGGTGGTGTCCGCCGCCGACGCCATCGACGACGCCATCGAGGCGCAACGTAAAGGCGCGTGGGATTACGTCATGAAACCCATCAGCCCGCTGAGCGCGCTCGGCCTGACCGTCGAGCGGGTGCTCGAACGGGCCGAACTCCTGCGGCAGAACGAGCGGTACCACCGCCAGATCGAGGAAACCCTCCGGAAAATCCGCGACGACGAAAAGGCCGGCAAGCGCGTCCAGATGCGGCTGCTGCCGCCGGAACAGTGCGTCTTCGGCCCCTGGGTCCTGGCCCATAAACTCATGTCGTCGATGGAGCTCAGCGGCGATTTCGTCGACTATTTTGCCATTGACGACGACCACATCGGGTTTTACACCGCGGACGTGTCGGGGCACGGGGTCTCGTCGGCGCTGGTGACCGTGATCATCAAAACGCTCATTCGGAAGTATCACGAACGGCATCTCAACGGCCTCGACGACGCCATCCTGAATCCCGGCGCGCTGCTCGAACGCCTCAACACCGAGTTGCTCAACGAAGACCTCGAAAAACACGTCACCATGTTCTACGGCGTGCTCAACACGCCGCGAAATGTGCTCCGGTTCTCGAGCGGCGGACAGTTTCCTCCGCCGCTCCTGTGGTCCAGCCACGGGGCCGAGGTGCTCCGGGAACAGGGCGCGGCGGTCGGTCTGTTCCCCTTTGCCCGTTACGCCACCTTCGAGAGGCGCCTGCCCGCCCGCTTTCTGCTGGCGGTGTTCTCGGACGGCGTGCTCGACATCCTGCCGCAGCCCACCCTCGAACAAAAGCTCGGATTTCTCCAGTCGCTGGGCAGCGACGCGGGCATCGGCCGGTTCCTGGCGGTGATCAAAACCAACGCCCAGCCGCCCGACGATGTAACCGTCCTGACCATCAAACGGGAGGAAACGCAGCATGGAGACTAGGATCCGTTACGCGCATGCGGGGCGCCGCTGCGTCCTGCAGCTCACGGGCGATGTCCGCCATCCGGTCAGTTCGGTCGTCGAGGCCATCGTCAACGAGTTCCTCCAGGCCGCAGACGCCCCCGAGGTGGTGATTGACCTGACGGGCGCGGCCTTTATCGACAGCACCAATCTCGGGCTGCTTGCGAAAGTCGCCCGCGAATCGTGGCGCCGCGGCCAGGATCCCCCCATCCTCGTGTCGGCCAATCCCGACATCAATGCCGTGCTGGAGAGCATGGGGTTCGCCCACGCGTTCCGCATCGTCCCCGAGCATGAGGCGACCGGCGTGGAACTCCATGACGTGCCGACCCCGGCCGACTATTCCGACCCCCACAAGGCCCGGCGTATTCTCGAGGCCCACGAAGCGCTCATCGACCTCGACGAGAAAAACCGCCAGACGTTCCAGAGCGTCGTGGACGTGCTGCGCCGCAGCAACGTCCCCAACGAACTCCCCTAGCCGGCGCGGCTATACCCCCCGGGGCACGGCCCAATGGCCTTCGCGGTAGACGCGGGAGACCAGGGCGTTGGCGTCGGCGTCGTCAACAAACCGCTCGGTCCCGGGGTCAAACCGCAGGCTGCCCCGGCCCGTGCGCGCGAGGATGTTGGCCAGGTGCGCGAGCGTGGCCGCGCGATGGCCGATCTCGATGTCCGCGCTGGGACGCCCGCCCGCGCGGATCGCGTTGATGAAGTCGTCGACGTGCTCGGGCACGGAGAACGCCCCGTCTTCCTGGTTCAGCAGTTCGTCATCAGGACCGTACAGGCGCCAGCCCCGGCCTTTGGCCAGGATCAGGTATCCCCGAGTGCCGTAGAACGCGTTCGCATTGTCGAAGCCCTGCTGCGGATACGGCGACCAGATGCGCTGTTCGTAGACCAGGCTCTTCAGAGTGCCGTCCGCCTGCGGGTATTCGAACGCCACGTACTGGCTGTCGGGAAACTGCTGGTCGTCCTGGAAATACATTTTCGCGCCATACCCGGAAATCCTCGACGGATGCGTCTCGACGCCGAGCGCCCACGCCGCAATGTCGAGTTCGTGGACGCCGTCGTTGCCCGCGTCGCCCGTGCCGAAATCGTACCACCAGTGCCACGTGTAATGGTGGCAATTGGCCTGGTATGGCCGCATGGGCGCGGGACCCACCCAGAGATCGTAATCGAACCCCGGCGGAGGCTCGGACGGTTCCGCGTGGCCGATATCGGCCCGTTTCTGGCTGTTCCAGGCTTTCGCGATGAGCACGTCGCCGATGGCGCCCTCGCGGACCAGTTGGAGGGCGTTCTGGATCACGCGCGTGCCGCGGCTTTGCGACCCGACCTGCACCACGCGGCCGGTCCGGCGGGCTGTCTCGAGCAGGAGCCGCCCCTCGCGGATATTGTGGGCGCATGGCTTCTCGACATACACGTGTTTTCCGGCCTCGCAGGCCAGCATCGCCATGGGCGCGTGCCAGTGGTCGGGCGGCGCGAGTACCACGGCGTCTACGGAGGGATCGTCCAGGACCTCGCGGAAATCCGCCACGGCCTTCCCGGCGCCGGTCTGTTCCCGGGCGCGGTTACGCCGGTCTTCGTCCGGATCGCACACGCAGGCCACACGCGCGCCCCGGTCAACGAAACTCTTGCCCACGGACAATCCGCGCGAGCAGCCCATGATTCCGATGACCACGCTCTCGTTGGCGCCGGCCGCCCGGGCCGCGCGCCCCGCGCGGGCGAAATACGCGCCTGCTGCCGCCGCGCCCAGGCCGCCAAAAAAGGTTCGCCGATCCATACCACGCTCCTCGCCGCCCGTGAGATGCCGTCGGTGGGTCCGGTCGCGCATCTCCCGTGCTGCACCGCGTCCACGCCGTCCACGCATACCAGGAAACAGCATACACCAAGGCGCCCGTGCGCGGACGGAATAGCCCCTTCACCCGGAATGTTGCTTTTAGAGAGGCAAAAAATGTCATTGATGACCGCAAAAACACCCCGGAACGGGGTGACGCTCCTCGCAGCGGCGCTCCTGGTATTCGCCATGGGTCCCGCGCAGTCGGCGTGCCTGTGCGGCATGCCCGAGCACAGTGCGTGCACATCCCCTGCGTCCAGAGATGCCGCTTCATCCCCCGAGGCCTGTGTCTGCTGCGCCCCGGAGACCCCGGAACCGGCCGGTTGCGGGCCCCACGCCTCGCCGGGCGCGGACATCCACCGCTGCGATTGCGCGGCAAGCGCGCCGCAGGCCGACACCGCCGTCTTGACCGCCGCGACGGCGCCGTCCTCGCCCAAACCGATTGCGCCCATGCTTCCTGCCGGCGCCCCTCTGGCGCCGCACCCTGATCAGGCGGCCATCCACCGCGGTGGAGCCCCGGAGGATGCCGGCTCGGCCGCCCCCCCACCCCCCTCGTATCTTCTGGCGTGCGCATTCCTGATCTAAGGCGAACCCCGCCCCGTCCGGGCGGATGACGTGCGCAATTCCCGGCACTCCGCGGATGCTCGGCAATCCGTGCGCGAGCCGGGCTGACGCAGCGGTGTTCGCGTCCTCGCAACCGGGGACAGTGCAGGAGTGTCAAGAGCATGAAAACCATGAAGCCAACGCCTCGCCACGCCTGGCCCTATCTGAAGGCCGGAGCCATTGGGCTGGCCCTGCTAATAACGTTCTGGCTGGGCTACGTGTTACGCGGACCCGCGGCGCCCCCTTCCGCGGGCCCGGGCCATGAGCATGCCGCGGATGCGCAGGCCGGACAGCAGATCTGGACCTGTTCGATGCATCCCCAGATCCGCCAGAACAAGCCCGGTCAATGTCCCATCTGCGGGATGGATCTCGTCCCGGTAGCGGCGTCCAGCGATGCGGTTGCGGGACCGCGCGAATTCGCCGTCAGCGAGGGCGCGAAAGCCCTCATGAACATCGAGACGGCGGAGGTCACGCGGCAGTTCGTTACCCGCGAGGTCCGCATGATCGGCAAGATCGACTACGACGAGACGCGCCTCGCCTACATCACCGCGTGGGTCCCCGGCCGGCTCGACCGCCTGTACGTGGATTACACGGGCATTCGCGTCAATCAGGGCGATCACATGGTGCGCCTCTACAGTCCGGAGCTGCTCGTCGCGCAGGACGAGCTGCGCCGGGCGGCGCGGGCCATCAGCGAGATGCCCGCAAACGCCCCGGACGCCTTGCGCCGTACGGCCGAGGCCACCCGCAACGGGGCCCGGGAGAAACTGCGCCGGTGGGGGCTGGCCAACGCCCAGATCGAAGACGCCGAGAACCGGGGCATTGCGTCGGATCACGTCACCATCTACGCGCCCATGGGCGGCACGGTAATCCGCCGCGACGGCCAGGAAGGCATGTACGTCGACCAGGGCACGCGGCTCTACACCCTCGCCGACCTCGAACACCTCTGGGTGAAACTCGACGCCTACGAGTCGGACCTCCCCTGGCTGCACTACGGGCAGAAGGCCCACTTCACCACCGAGGCGTATCCGGGCGAGGAATTCGAGGGACGGATCGCCTTCATCGATCCGTTGGTTGACGCCGTAACGCGCACCATTGACGTGCGGCTGGCCGTGTCCAATCCCGACGGGAAGCTGAAACCGGAGATGTTTGTCCGGGCCGTCGTACGCGCGCAACTGGCTACGGGCGGCCGCGTGATGGATCCCGAGCTGGCGGGGAAATGGATCTCCCCCATGCACCCCGAGATCATTAAGGACGGCCCCGGTACCTGCGACATCTGCGGGATGGCGCTGGTCAAGGCCGAGGAGCTGGGTTACGTGCCCGCCAGAATCGATGAGGCTGCCGCCCCGCTGGTGATCCCCGCGACCGCCCCGCTCATCACGGGCGCGCGCGCCGTGGTGTATGTCGAGGTGCCCGGGCGCGACCGGCCCACCTACGAAGGACGCGAGATCGTGCTCGGCCCGCGGGCGGGCGAGTTCTACCTGGTAGGCAGCGGCCTGAACGAAGGCGAGCGCGTGGTGGTCCGGGGCAACTTCAAGATCGACAGCGCCCTCCAAATCCAGGCCCGGCCCAGCATGATGCTGTCCGAGCATGAGTCCCGTACAGCTGAACCCGCCCGGCAGAAAACGGACCATCACGAACCGGTTCACGACGCGCCCGAATCGTTCCGCACCGGGTTGCGCGCGGTGTATGGCGCGTACACGCACCTCGTCGCGGCCTTGGCGGCCGACAAGTTCGACACCGCAAACGCAAGCGTGGAAGAACTGTCCGCCGCATTCGCGGAGATGGATGCCGGGGCCCTGGACGCCGCGCAACGCCAGGCCTGGGACGCCGCCGAGAGGGCCGTGCGTGAGGGCCTGGTGCACATGGAGCAGGCCAAGGCCATCGAGGACGTGCGCCGAGCCCTGCCTGGCATCACCGGGGGTCTGGCCGCGGCCATTGAAGTCTACGGGATCGCGGAAGGCCCGCCCGTCTACCGCGCCCACTGCCCCATGGCGCTTGATGGCAAAGGCGCCGACTGGCTTCAGCCGGATACGCCCATCCGCAACCCCTATTACGGCAGCGCGATGCTCGCGTGCGGCGAACTCACCGGACGCCTGGACGCGCCGGCCCACGGCGGCGCGCCCGAGGAAGCGGCCCATGAATAGCCCGGCCAGCCAGACGCCCCGGCCGCGCGACCTGGGCTGGATAGACCGCGTCCTCTGGTTTTCGCTCAACAACAAGCTGGCGATCGCGCTGCTCATCGTCTTTTTCGCGGTCTGGGGCATCATGGCGGCCCCGTTCGACTGGGACACCGGCGCGCTCCCCCGCAGCCCCGTGCCCGTCGACGCCATCCCGGACCTCGGCGAGAATCAGCAAATCGTGTTCACCGACTGGCCGGGCCGGTCTCCCCAGGACGTGGAAGACCAGATCACCTACCCGCTCACCGCCGCGCTCCTGGGCGTGCCGGAGGTCAAGACGATCCGGAGCGTCTCGGCGTTCGGGTTTTCGACCGTCTACGTCATTTTCGAGGAGGATGCCGACTTCTACTGGTCGCGAAGCCGCTTGCTCGAAAAACTTAACAGCCTGCCCGCGGACACCTTGCCCCAGGGGGTCCAGCCCGCCCTGGGACCCGACGCCACCGCGCTCGGCCAGGTCTTCTGGTACACCCTCGAGGGCCGCGAGCCCGGCGGCCGTCCCGCGGGCGGATGGGACCTCGCCGAACTGCGCAGCATCCAGGACTGGCTGGTCCGTTACGCCCTCCAATCGGCCCACGGCGTCAGCGAAGTGGCTTCGGTGGGCGGGTTCGTGCAGGAGTATCAGATCGACGTCGACCCGGACGCCATGCGCGCCGCCAACATCACGCTCAGCGAGGTGTTTGATGCGGTCCGCGCGTCAAACGTCGATGTGGGCGCGCGCACCATCGAAGTCAACAAGGTCGAATACGTGATTCGCGGCCTCGGGTTCATCGAGACGCTCGAAGACATCGAAGCGACCGTCATCAAGGTGGCCGGCAACACGCCCCTGCGCATCAGGGACGTCGCGCGGGTCTCGCTCGGGCCCGCATTGCGGCGCGGCGCGCTCGACAAGGCCGGTGCGGAGGCCGTGGGCGGCGTGGTGGTGGTGCGCTACGGCGCCAACCCGCTCGAGGCGATCAAAAACGTCAAAGCGAAGATCGCCGAGATCACACCGGCACTGCCCAGCAAGGCCTTCATCGATCTGTCGAAGGTAGACCGAAGCACCGTGGAAGCCTTTGCGGAACAGCACGGGTTCGAGGCGTTCGACGGAGCGGGGATCAATCAATCCGCCTGGCTGGACTGGTTGCGCGCGCATGACCGCGACGCGTGGCCCGGGTGGGCGGTGTTCAGCAAGGTGGAGATCGTCCCGTTCTACGACCGCACGGGGCTGATCTACGAGACCCTCGGCACGCTCAATGTCGCGATCGTGCTCGAGATCCTGGTGACGATCATCGTCGTGCTCGTCATGGTGCGCCATCTGCGGAGTTCGCTGCTCATCAGCATGCTGCTGCCCCTGGCCGTGCTCATGTGCTTCATCGCCATGCGCGTGTTCGAGGTCGACGCCAACATCGTCGCGCTCTCGGGCATCGCCATTGCCATCGGCACCATGGTCGACATGGGGATCATCATCTGTGAAAGCATCCTCAAGAAGCTCGACGAGGCCGGTCCCGGCGACAGCCGCCTCGTGGCGGTGTTCGAAGCCTCGAGCGAGGTGGGCAGCGCGGTCCTGACGGCCGTGGCCACGACGGTCGTGAGCTTCCTGCCCGTATTCGCCATGACCGGCGCTGAAGGCAAGCTGTTCCGGCCGCTCGCGTTCACCAAGACCTTCGCCCTGGTGGCGTCGGTCATCATCGCCGTCGTGCTGATCCCGCCGATGGCGCACGTGCTGATGGGCGGGCGGCCGTATGGCCTCCGCAAGCGGCGCGTGCTGAGCCTGCTGGCGGTAGCGGCGGGGCTCGGCGTATGGGTGCTCGCGTCATGGTGGGCCGGCGCGGCGCTTGTCGCGATGGGGCTGTATTATCTCGCGAGCGACGCCCTTCCCCGGCGCATAACCGGCGCTGCGTCTTCGGTTGCCAACGCGTTCGCGGTGCTGCTCGTGGCGCTGCTGCTCGCCGTGGCGTGGAACCCCCTCGGGCCCGAACGCGGTTTTGTAAGGAACGCCGTGTTCGTCGGGGCAGCCATCGGCGGATTGCTGGGGCTGTTCTTCGTGTTCCAGCGGTATTACGCCCGGCTTCTGCGGTGGTTTCTCGACCACAAACCGGTCTATTTGTTCATCGCGCTGGCCGTGGTGCTGGCGGGCGTCACGGCCTGGCTCGGATTCGACCGCGTGTTCGGATTCGTCCCGGCCGGGCTCGCGCGCGCGGGCGTCCCGTCCGAGCGCATCCGCACTACCCGCATCTGGAGCGCCGCCGCGCACGCCTTTCCCGGTTTCGGCAAGGAATTCATGCCGCCGCTCGACGAAGGCTCGTACCTCTACATGCCCACCACGATGCCGCACGCGTCGCTCGGAGAGGCCCTCGACGTCCTCCAGTACCAGGACCAGGCCATCGCCGCGCTCCCCGAGATCGAGTTGGTCGTCGGCAAGATCGGCCGTGTCGAAAGCGCGCTCGATCCCGCGCCCGCCTCGATGATCGAAACTGTCATCACCTATAAACCGGAATACATCACCGACGCATCCGGACGACGCATGCGGTTCCGGTACGACCGCGAACACGGCGCGTTTGTGAGGGACCCCGACGGCCAGTTGATCCCGGATCCGGAGGGGCGGCCGTTCCGGCAGTGGCGCGACGAGATCCGCACGCCGGACGACCTCTGGAACGAGATCGTCCGCGCGGCCGAGATCCCCGGCACGACCACCGCGCCCAAGCTCCAGCCCATTGCCGCGCGCCAGGTCATGCTGCAGAGCGGCATGCGCGCCCCCATGGGCGTCAAAATCAAGGGACCCGATCTCGAAAGCATCGAGACCGCCGGCCTCGCGCTCGAACGCCTGCTCAGAGAGGTCCCCAGCGTGGAGCCGGACGCGGTCATCGCCGACCGGATCGTCGGCAAACCGTATCTCGAGATCGATATCGACCGCGAGGCCATCGCGCGGTACGGCATCAGTATCCGCCAGGTGCAGGACGTGATCGAGGTCGCCATCGGCGGGCAGCCCATCACCACCACCGTCGAGGGACGCGAACGCTATCCCGTCCGCGTGCGGTATCTGCGCGAACTGCGCGACCAGATCGAGACGCTGGGACAGATCCTCGTGCCCTCGCCCGCCGGCGCCCAGATCCCCCTCGTCCAGTTGGCCGAGATTCGCTACGTGCGCGGGCCCGACGCCATCAAGAGCGAGGACACCTTCCTGGTCGGGTATGTGCTGTTCGACCGGAAACCCGCGTACGCCGAGGTGGATGTGGTCGAGCAGTGCCGCGCCTGGCTCGAAGAGAAGCTCTCCTCCGGCGAGCTGCAGTTGCCGCCCGGCGTCAGTTACCAGTTCGCGGGCGCCTACGAGAACCAGGTCCGGTCGCAGAAGACCCTGGCCCTCGTGCTGCCGCTGGCGCTGTTCATCATATTCATGATCCTCTATTTCCAGTTCCGGTCGGTGCCGACCGCGCTGCTGGTCTTTTCGGGGATCGGGCTCGCGTGGTCGGGCGGGTTTCTGCTGATGTGGCTGTACGCCCAGCCGTGGTTTCTTGATTTCAGCGTGTTCGGGGCGAACCTCCGGGAACTGTTCCAGGTGCGCGAAATCAATCTGAGCGTGGCGATCTGGGTCGGGTTCCTCGCGCTGTTCGGCATCGCCTCCGACGACGGCGTGGTGCTCGCCACGTTTCTCGACCAGAGCTTCGCGAAACGCCGTCCCGAATCCATTCGCGAAATCCGCGACGCCACCGTGGCCGGCGCCCAGCGGCGCATCCGACCCTGCCTGATGACTACCGCAACCACCATCCTCGCCCTGATCCCCGTGCTCACCTCGACAGGACGCGGCGCGGACATCATGGTCCCCATGGCGATTCCGTCGTTCGGGGGCATGCTGGTCGAACTGATGACGATCTTTCTCGTGCCCATCCTCTATTGCTGGGTGCAGGAGTTCCGGCTCCGGTGGGGCCGATCCGCCCTGCCCGCACCCCTGGAAACCGAACACGCGGGCGGTCCGCACGAGCCGTCCGCGGACAAGGAGTACCCCTCATGATTATCATGCTGCTTGCGGCTGCGTTCGCCGCCACCGGCGTCGAGCCGCCCGACGTCTACGCCGGAAACGACGAGTTGCGCGGCTACCTGCTCGAAGCCGCCGAAAACAACCCGGCCCTCCTGGCGCGGTACGAAACCTGGCGCGCCGCCCTCGAACGCATCCCCCAGGTCACCTCGCTGGACGACCCCATGCTGTCGTATGGCCAGTTCATCCAGTCCGAAGCGGCGCGGGCGCGGATCGCGCTGAGCCAGAAGTTCCCCTGGTTCGGCACGTTGCGCGCGCGGGGCGACAAGGCCGCCGCGGAAGCCGACGCCGCGCTCCAGGCGTTCTTCTCCGAGCGCAACCGCGTCATTGCCGAGGTCAAGAAGGCCTATTTCGAGTACGCCTTTCTGGCCGACGCCGTGCTCGTCACCGAGGCGCAGCTCGAAGTCCTCGATTACATGGAAGATGTGGTGGAGTCGAAGCTCGCCCTCGGCCTGGCCAACCAGGACGAGCTGTTGCGCGTTTCCATCGAGAAAGCCCAGGTGCGCGACCGGCACGACGGCTACCTGCAGAACAAACCGGCCCGCATGGCCCGTCTCAACGAGGCCCTGGGACGCGACGTGCTCAGCGAGATCCCGTTTCCGCAGGCCACGCCGCTGCCGCCCGCGCTGCCGCCGGCGGAAACCGTTCTCGCGCGCGTCGACGAGGCCAACCCGGACCTCAAGGCGCTCGAGCATGTGCTCGAAAGCCGGGAACGCGATATCGAACTCGCGCGCAAGGAAGGATACCCGGAGTTCACGGCGGGCCTCGAATATGCCGCGATAAGCAAGCCCCGCCAGATTCGTCCCGACCGGGTATCCGCCGACAATCTGGCCACGGGTTACCGGCTCCTGAACACCTTCACGGGAAGGACGCCGTTCGAACCCGTCAATACCGCCATCGATGCCTATGGACTGGCCACCAGCCGCGAGCCCATGAACTATTCCGACGGCGGGGACGACGAGATTATGCTCTCGCTCACGGTGAGCGTGCCGCTCTGGCGGAAACGGATCAAGGCGGGCATCGAAGAGGCGCGCCTGCTGCACCGTGCCGCCGGGCACGACAAACGCAGCCGTGAACTCGCGTTGCAACGCTCCGCGCGCATGGCGATATTCGAGGTCGAAGACGCGCTGCGCCGTTACCGCCTGTATCGCGACACCCTCGTTCCCCAGGCCGCGCAAACCTACGAGAGCCTGCAAAGCCAATACTCGACCGCGGCCGGCGGCGCCGATTTCCTCGATCTGCTCGACAGTGTTCAGACCCTGCTCTCCTTCGAGCTGGAACAGGTTCGGGCGACACGCGACGTGCAGCTCGCCGCGGCCGAACTCGAATTCCTGATGGGCGGTCCGTGGCCGCGGACCGGCGGCACGGCCGCGCCCGCGAAGGAAAATGCTTCTGATCAGGAGGCAACGTACCGTATCAACGTTCAACGAAGTGCGCACAACGAAACGGAGGGTTAACCCATGACGCGAATGATAATGATCCTGTTGGCGGGCGCCGCGGCGCTGGTGGGCAGGGCCGCACCTGCGGGCGAGACTTCCCCGCCTTCCCGGGACGGCCTCTACACGCTCGCGACCTGCCCGGTCTCGGGCGCCCGGCTCGGCTCGATGGGCGAGCCGGTGGTCAAAAAGTACGATGGGCGCGAGGTGCGCTTCTGTTGCGCGGGATGCGTCCCCACATTCGAGGCGGATAAGGAGACGTACTTCGGCAAGATCGACGCGGCCGTGGTCAAGGAACAGAAGAAGCTCTATCCTCTCGACACCTGCCTTGTAAGCGGGCAGAAGCTCGGTTCCATGGGCGAACCCGTCGACAAGGTGTACCGGAACCGGCTCGTACGGTTCTGCTGCGCGGGATGCAATGCCACATTCGACGCGGACCCGGCGAAGTACCTCAAGAAGCTCGATGCCGCCATTGTCGAGAAACAGAAAGACGCCTACCCGGCCGGGACGTGCGTCGTATCGGGTGAGAAGCTCGGGGCCAAAGGCGAGCCCGTCGACTACGTCGCGGGAAACCGGCTGGTGCGGTTCTGCTGCGCCGGGTGCATCAAGGAGTTCGAGAAAGCCCCCCGAACATACCTCGACAAGCTCGACGCCATCGCCCCGTCTTCGGGTGAGTGATCCCCAAGAGCCAGACGGACGATGAATCCCCCGCGAGGTTAAAGACCTGAGCGAACGCCGCGGGCGCTGCTCCCGTGAGCCGGAAGCTCCTGCACGGTCAATTGCTCAGGTTCATTTCCGGGCGCGGGTGATGTATGCTGCCGTCTCCGCATGTACGCATGAAGAAATCCCGGGATACTACAAGGAGATCCAGTCATGCAGAGCGGGGTTCACTCCGGTTGCCTGTCTCGAGTTCGCGCCGCGGCGCTTTCCCTGTGTTTCCTCAGCCTGTGTTTCCCGGTGAGCGCGGCGGCCGAGGCGGCAGACACCGCCGCGACGGACAACACGCACTTCGTGTGGGAGGCGCCCGGCGGCTCGGTGGTCAGCATGCCGAACGGCGCCTTCGAAGCCCGGGGCGAGGGCGGAAGAACGGTCGCGTGGCGGCTTGACCCCGGGGAACGCGCCGTGGACCCGGCCGGCATCGAAACGCGGGAAGACGGCGGCGCCCGAATTGAACGCGGCCGGCTCGCGCGCGGCGGAAACGCGCTTGCGGTTTCGTACGTGCAGGAATTGCGTGCGGAGAACGAAGCGCTTCAGGTGCGCTACACACTGACCAAGACCGGCGGCGACGCCTCCACCGCCACCGCGCTCACCATGACGCTGCCGTTCGATGTGTTTCAGGGGACGCGCCTGTTCCTGCGGCCCGGCCGTCCGGTCCGGTTTCCCGGCCATGTGCGCGCCGTCTCGGATGGCTGCCTCGTGGAAATCGCCGACGGCCGCGCGCTGGACATCCAGTTTGACGGGTTCCACCTGATGACCCTGTCCGCGCAGGACGCCGCAAGCGCCGCGCTCCGAATCGATCTGTTGCCAGACACCGGCGCCGGCCAGACGGTGAGTGCCGCAATGACCCTCCGGTTCACCGAAATGCCCGCGCGGTTGCCCGGCGAGATCACACCGTCCACGGAGGCCCTCACCCTGCGCGGCGCAACGCCCAACCGCACGCAGGTCCCCCGGTACGGCCTGTTTGAACTCGATGTGGACCTCGCCGCCACCTGCGACAATCCCTTCGACCCCGGCCAGGTCGCGCTGGATGCCCGCTTCGTCGCTCCTTCCGGGAGATCGATCACCGTTCCGGGTTTTTACATGGTGGACTTTGCCGCCCAAACCCTCCCCGCCGGGCAGGTGCTCCATCCCGGCGGCACGCAAGGCTGGCGCGTGCGCTTCACCCCGGCGGAAACCGGCATCTATCACTACGAACTCACGGCGCGCGACAGCAGCGGCACGACGACCGGCGCCGCGGGCTCGTTCGAGGCCGTACCGTCCGAGAACCCCGGTTTCATACGCACCAGCAGCCGTGATCCCCATTACTTCGCGTTCGACAACGGCACGTCCTACTTCCCCATCGGCCACAACCTGCCGTCCTATGCCATCACCGGCCAGACCGCTGAGCAGGCCCTGCGCACGATGGCCGCCGCGGGCGAAAACTACAACCGCCCCTGGATGTCCTCCTACACGGGCCTCGGCATCGAATGGGAACATGCGCTGGGCTGGTACCGGCAGGACGAGGCCTGGCGCGTCGATGAAATGCTCCGGCTCGGCCAGGAACTCGGCATGTACTTCATGCTCTGCATGGACACCCACCAGGATTTTCGCGAAGGACGGCTCTGGACCATCAACCCGTATAACGTCGCCCGGGGCGGGCCCTGCGAGACCCCCGCAGACTGGTTCTCGAACCCGGCCGCGCGCGCCGCGTACCGGAATCGCATGCGGTACACGGTCGCGCGCTGGGGTTTCTCGCCGCACATCCTCGCCTGGGAATTGGGCAACGAATTCGAGGGCTGGCCCGACACGCCCCGGGAACACCTCGCGGCATGGCACGAAGAGATGTCCGCCTGGCTCACCGCGGCGGACCCGTTCGGCCATCTCGTCACCACCAGTTTCTGGAGCAAGACGGGGCCGCCCGAATTCTGGCACATGCCCAACATCGGCATCGCCCAGACGCATTGCTACACCAATAACGACTACGGCGTCGGGCCGGTCCTGGGCGGTTATTGCGCGCATCAGGCCGCGCACTACCGGAAACCCAACCTGCTCGCCGAATTCGGCATCCGAAGCCACGAATCCACCAGTGACAAGGATCCCGAAGGCTGGCACCTCCACAACGCCCTGTGGGCCGGCGTGATGTCGGGGTGCGCCGGCGCGCCGATGCCCTGGTGGCACGAAAACTATATCGAGCCGCTGAACCTCTACTTCCATTTCACCAGCGTCGGCCGCTTTGTGGCGGGGCTCGCGATGGACCAGGCGCGGTGGCGTCCGCTCGAAGCCCCCTCCATCGCGTATGCCCCGGAACAGTTCGAATCCGTCCGGAAAGACGTCGAGCTCGTGCCGCAGTTTCATTGGGGAACGCCGCCCGTGAATGAGTTTGCCGTGGCCGACGACGGCACGGTCAACGACATGGATATGCTCCCCCGCCTCCTCCAGGGGCGCGCCCATGCCGAGTTGCGCAATCCCCCGGTCTTTACCGTCCACTACCCGGAAGACGGGCGGTTCCTGGTCCACGTCGGCCCGGTCTCCAACGCCGGGCGGCTCCGGATCCGGCTCGACGGCGAAGTGGCGCTCGAAAAGCCCCTTCCCTGCGCCGAGGGCCTGGGCAAGAAAAGCATCTGGCGGGAACAATGGAAACTCTGGGAAACAACCTACGACGAATCCTTCGGGATTGATGTGCCCAAGGGTTCCCACCGGATTCAGGTCGACAACGACGAGGGGGTCGACTGGATTCACGTCGAGCGCTACATCTTTACCGGCTGCCAGACCCGGTCCATGGAGCCCTTGCTCGTCTACGGCATGCAGAACGACGCGAGCGCCCTGATATGGCTGCAACACCGCGACAGCACCTGGCTCGCCCATGCCGGCAACCAGGCGCCCGCGCCCACAAAACCCGCCACCTTGACCCTGCCCGCATTCAAACCCGGCGAGTATGCTGTCGAGTGGTGGGAAACCTGGAATGCGGCCCTCACGCACCAGGAAACCGCAACGGCCGGCGCAAACGGCCTGAAGCTCGCCCTCCCGCCCATCGCGACGGATGTCGCCCTCAAGATACACCCCGTGCAGCCCGGACCCTGAGTCCCGCCGCCCCTTCGAGCGTCAAGGCCGCGGATCAAACCCGTGGATCTCGTTTCTTGTAGCGCAGGCGTCTGGCCTGCATTCTTGTCTTCTGGTGGACACAGTGGACACAGTGGACGGCCCCGCGGGAAAAGCGCTGCCGAATTTCAGAATCCTTGTGCGGGTCGCTTGGGATCGCCGAGTGCCGGAACAGTATTGCTCCCTAGCCTTTTTGCCCGGACTGCCCTTTCAGGGCGTCTCCAAAGGGGGGCGCGGAGCCGCGCCGGGGGATTGGCCATCCGATCCCACTTGTAGGGGCAGCCCCCCGTGGCTGCCCATCCGGTTCGAACGGGGACACGTTGTCGCGCCGGGGCGGCGCTTGGAACATGTCCCCGTTCTTTTCAGGCGGCTGCAGACTCTGAGCCCTCCGTGGCCGATCTCTTCCAAAACACGAGCGCCGAACGCCGCGCCGGCTTACCCGCCAGGAACGGATCTGCTATAGTGGATGCCGCAGTGCGTATGCGGAAGCCGAGGAACGGGTCATGCGCGATGTAATGAAGGCGGTTGAACTGATAGGCGGCGTCGGCGGTCTGCTGGCAGTGGTCTGCGGCGGCGCGGCTCTCGTGCTGGGGTACACGGGGGCGGGCGCGGCGGCCATCAAATACGGCGCGATCGCGTTCATCATCGGGATCGCGGTGAAGCTTACCCGGCGCCTGGTGCTTCCCGACTGAGACGTCCGGTCCTTGCGGAAGGAGACACCCATGTGGAAGAAGTTCAAAGGCCTGTTTGTGCCGTCCCCCGAGAGCCAGGCGGCCTGGCGGGTGTTCCTGCGCATTGAATCCGCCGTGCTGTTTGTGGCGGCGCTGGCCCTGTTCTGGAAGCTGGCCGTCCCGCCGCCCCGGTGGGGCCTGTTCGTCCTGTTCGCGCTCCTCCCCGAAACCGGCTGGTTCGCCTACCTGTACCACAGGAAACCGTCACGCTGGCCGGCGCTGATCTACAACGCCGTGCATTCCTACGTCACGCCCATCCTGCTGCTGATGCTGCTGTGGAAGTTCGCGCCGCTCTATCTGCTGGGCTGGGTGGCGAACATCGCCTTTCTGCGCGTGCTCGGGTTCGGGTTCCACGCGCCGCCGCGCGCCTGATCCGCCGGGACGCCCCGCAATCCACGGCCCCTACCGGCGGCACACCTCGAGAAAATCTTCGAGCCGCGTAAACTTCTCCCGGGGTTTGCCCGCCTGCTGGCCCCGCGCGATTTCCTCCGCATCGATGGCTTGCCAGTCGGCATAGGTCACGACCCGCACCCCGCGGTCGCGGAGCAACCGCGCCACGTCAAGACTGTCGCGCCGCGGACACGGCGGGAGCGAGGGCATGTCGTCGAGAAGCGCTTTGATCGTTTCCGCGCTGTCGGGTTTGTTCGTGCCGATGATGCCGCTCGGGCCGCGCTTGATCCATCCCGCCGCATACAGACCGGGAATCGGGCTGCCGCCTTCGAGGATGCGGCCCTGAACGTTCGGGAACACGCCGCGTTTCTCGTCAAACGGCACGCCGGGGATGGCAATGCCGCGATACCCCACGCTGCGAAACACCAGACCGCATGCCAGCGTTTCCGTTTCACCGGTGCCCCGGGCCCGGAGATGGAACGGCTCGCCCTCGAGCGCGTTTCGTTCAAACTCCACCGATTCCACCCGCTCCGTGCCGTGTATTTTCACGGGACTGCGCAGAAACCGGATCTGGCATTGTTTCGGCGCATCGGACGGCGGGCGCTGGGCGAATTCCCGCAGAATCGCGAGGTTCTTCTGGCTGTGCTTGTTATCGGGGTGGTCGAGTTCGGCCTGGCTGGCGGCATCCAGCTCGAGGTCCGCCGGAGCAACCACCGGCGCACACGCTTCGAGCGCGCCCAGTTCGCGCAATTCCTGCGACGTGAACTTGGCCTGCACCGGGCCCCGGCGGCCGACAAGATAGATGCGACGGATCCGGCTCGCAGCCAGCGCTTCGAGCGCGTGCTGCGCGATGTCGGTGTCTTTCAGCTCGTTGACGGTCTTCGACAGGATGCGGCACACGTCGACCGCGACATTGCCCTGCCCCACAATTACGGCCACCTCCGAAGCGAGATCAAACACGCGGTCGCAATAGTCCGGGTGGCCGTTGTACCAGCCCACAAACTCGGTCGCGGTGTGGCTGCCCGGCAAGGATTCGCCGGGCACCTCAAGCCGACGGTCGGTCTCGGCCCCGCACGCAAAAAGCACGACGTCGTAATACTGCCGCAGTTCGTCCACCGCGATATCGCGCCCGACCTGCACGTTGCCGAAAAACTGAAACCCTTCGTGCGCGGCAATCCGGTCGAAGATCCGCGTCACCGTCTTGATCTTGGGATGATCCGGCGCCACCCCGCCCCGCACCAGCCCGAACGGGACGGGCAGCCGGTCGAACATGTCGATCCGCACCGGCACGGCGGCCTTGTACAGGGACTCCGCCGCGTAAAAACCGCTCGGCCCGCTGCCGACAATCGCCACCCGTAACGGGCATTCGTGGGTCCCTGTGGCGTGCATCACTGCTCCTGGAATGGGTTGAATTTCGTGTGCCTTCTTCCGGCGATACCGCATACGGCGAAGAACAGGCGGAACGCGTCCCGTATTTCATGACCGCGGCACACGGCGGCTCACTTCGCGGAAGTCAGTTCCCGGGGTGCCGCGGCCTTCACGCCCGGCACAACCGCGCGGCCGGCGCGGGTCACGTAACGCCGCACATCGTCAATACCCAGATACATCGCCGGCACGATAACCAGGGTCACCGCGGTCCCGAACAGAATGCCGAACCCCAGAGACAGCGCCATCGGGATCAGGAATTTCGCCTGCCGCGACGTCTCGAAAATCATCGGCGCCAGACCGCCAAACGTGGTCAGCGTGGTCAGCATGATCGGACGAAAACGCTGCACCGCCGCGGAATGAATCGCGTCGTGGTGCGACAGGCCCTCCTCGCGTTCGCGGAAGTTGGCGAAGTCGATCATCACCAGCGCGTCGTTCACCACCACGCCCGCCAGCGCCACGATGCCGAACATGCTCGGAATCGACAGATCGTACCCCATTATGAGGTGGCCCAGAAACGCGCCCACAATGCCGAAAGGAATGCTCAGCATGACCACCAGCGGCTGGGTGTAGCTCCGGAACGGAATGGCCAGCATCGCGTAGATCGCCATCAGGGCCAGGATGAACGTGACCTTGAGGCTTCCCATGCTCTCGCGGATCTCCGCCTGGTGCCCTTCAAACGAATACGAGAGCCCCGGACGCTCGCGCAGGAATTCGGGCAGCACGTTCTCCTGAAGGTCGGTGAGCACTTCCCCGGCGCGGCTGCGCGGCGTGATGTCGGCCGACACTTCGACCACGCGGCGGCCGTTGCGGCGATCAATGGTGGTGTAGGCTCGCCCGCGGTTGATCTCGGCGATCTCGCGGAACGGCACATAGGCGCCTGCGGGCGTCCGGATCATCAGCGACTGGATCGTATGCTCCGACGAGCGTTCGTCCTCGGGCAGGCGCACCATCACCTTGATCTCGTTCCGGCCCCGTTGCTGGCGCAACACCTCGGCCCCATAGAACGCATACCGCACCTGCCGGGCAACATCGCGCGGCGTCAGCCCCAGGCTCTTGCCTTCCGGCTTCAACGTAAAGTCGAGCTGTTCCTTGCCGGGCTGGAAACCATCGTCCACGTCGTCCACGCCGGGGTACGTCGCGAGGATTTCGGCCAACTCGCCGCTCGCCTGTTCGAGCATGTCAATGTTGCGGTGGCTGAGCTCGACCGCCAGCGGCCGGCCCCAGCTTCCCGGCCCGCCGGAATCCGACGCGAACCGCAGGTATTCCACGCCCGGAACCTCGCCCACGGTCGCGCGCCACCGTTGCGCGAATTCCGACGTGCTCATGATCGCTTCGCGGATGTCGGGCTCGGCGAGTTCGACGCGCATCCGCCCCGTGTGGCTCCCCGTCATGCCAATGTCGGCCGTGATCGACACCACCAGCTCCGGATGACCCGACTCCGCAATGACCTTCTCCGCACCCGCCTGAAGACGGTCCATGATGGCTTCGGTCTTCGCGACCGGCGAGCCGTACGGCAAGACCACCTGCGCGTCGGCATAGTCCGATTCGATGATGGGAAATTGCTGGAAGCCCATCCGGCCGCTCAAGGCATACGACAGGCTCAGCGCAAGCGCGCCAATACCCACCGCGATCGTGATGTACCGGTGCCGCAGCGCATATTCCAGCGCCGGGCCGTAGTAGTCTCGCACCCAGTGCAGAAACCGGCGGCTGAACGCCTGCTGTTTCCCGTGCAGCCAGCGCTTGATGCCCTTTCGCGCCCGGTCCTGATGATGCGCCAGCTGCGAGGGCAGAACGTACAGGCTCTCGATCAGCGAGATCACAAAAACCACGCACACCACCACGGGGATCATCTGAAACGTCTTGCCAACGTACCCCGGAATGAAATAAATGGGCACGAACCCCACAATATTCGTCAGCACGCTGAAGATGACCGGCGACGCGACTTCCCGTGTGCCGCGAATCGCCGCCTCGATGAACGGCAGGCCTTCCTGATGATAATAGTAGATGTTCTCGCCCACCACGATGTTGGTGTCCACCACGATCCCCAGCGCGATGATGAAGCCGAACAGCGACATCATGTTGATCGTCACGTCGCCCGCCGGAAGAAACAGAAAAGAGCCCATGAACGATACCGGCACGCCCATCATGACCCAGAACGCCAGGCGCGCTTCCAGGAACACGCCCAGCAGCACCAGTACCAGCACCAGCCCCAGGACACCGTTCTTGACCAGCAGATCGACGCGCTGGCGGTAGGTTTC
>JAAYAQ010000141.1 GCA_012719295.1 Candidatus Hydrogenedentota bacterium
AGGGCGGCGCGCTATAGACCGGCGTCTGAATGATCACCGAAGGCGCCGGAACCATGACCACCGGGGGCGGGGGCGCCATCGGCACCACCGTGACCGGTGCAGGCACCACTTCGACGGGCGCGGCCACGGGAGCGTAGGACGAATAGCTGCCCGCGCTCACCAGGACCCCGATCAGGTCGACCACCGCGTTCGCAATCCCGACGTCCCGGTAGGCATCCCAATAGTCGTCGTGGCCCCGGTTGTAATCGTGGCCCCAGCCGCCGTACCCGTGCTTGTATTTCATCGAATTCAGGAGGCCGTCAAGACCCCGCAGGTTCGACAGTCCCGAGCGCGAAGGCCCCGAGAAGAGGTTTCCGCCTCCGCTGCGTCCCAGGCGTCCCGGCACGCCGGGCGTGCGCAGCCCGCCGGCGGAAGGACTCGGCATCCGCAGGCTTCTGCCACGCGATTGCGCTTGCGCTTCCGGCGCGAACACCGCCATCGAGATCAGCATAGCGGCAACCAGGACGACCACCGTCACTCTCGCTCTTGTTTTCATACCCGGCTCCTTTCATGATTCATCGATGAATCCACTGCATTAGACGATACCTCGAAATGCCTTGTTCATTTCCTCCGGCGGGGAGAGATTTCCGGAAGACCTGCGTAAGGCGTCGTTTCTAAGAACTTACGAGAATTTCCCCCGGCGGCCTCGGAAGAATCCCGGTTCGACACACACTTTTTCCCGCGAATGCCTCTCCCCGGCCGTCACCCGGCCCGGGGCGGTGAAGAACACACGTCCGGCACAGGCAGCCACGCTCCCGCATCTTCGACAACCATTTGCCATTGTTGCGCTTAGACCTCACCTCCGCAGCCGCGGCCCGGCCGGGCCGCGGCAACGAGCCGTATCAATATACGGACGCGTGTGTGGACGGAGACCGCCGTCCACCCATTTCAAACAGGAGCGGCCCATGAAATTTCTGTCTGACCTGTTGCGAAACGACCCTGGCGGCGGCTGGGCACACTTGGGCCACGACACCGAGGTGGAAGCGCTCGCAGGAACCCTCGAAGCCGCCCTGGGCCCGTTTCTGGCGGCGTCGGGGGCGGGCCTGCTGCCCCTGGTTGCCCTGCGCGCCGAGGAACTGGTCGTGGCGTGGCTGATTGCCCGCCGGATGGAAGACGTTCTCCGCGCGGAAGGCGCCTGTCGCCGGCCCGCGGAGGAGGGGCCGCGTTTCACGGAGGTCCATCCCATGGTCGAGAAATCGATGAAGGCCCGTGAGCGGGTCCGGAAGGCCCTGCAGGAACTCGAGGAGGCGTGCAGGGCCACCGCCGTGTCGGGAGGCGCCGGCGCCCTCGGCGAGGAGGTTGCCCCCCTATTGCGTCTCGGTGAAGGCGTCCTGGAAGACGCCCTCGACTTCGAGAAGCGCAAATCGAAACGGCCCCGGACGGGCCGCGCCGCGAACGCGTGACCGTGACCGTATCGCTGAACGCGCGCCGCGCCCGGAACCAGTTGCGGAAACGGGGCGCGACCGAAGCGCAGGTCCGCCAATGGCTCGCCCTGCACCAGCGAACGGCATTTGCACGGCATTTCATTCGCGACGCGAAGGGCCGGTCGTGGATGGCCCGGCCCTACCAGGAGGATTCGCTCAACTCCTACGCCCTGCGCAAGGTGCACTGCGACGGACGCGACGTCGGCAAGACGGCCGAGATCGAGCTCGTCGTGGCGTGGGCCTCGGTGCTGTGTCCCCGCACCGAAATGCTCGTGGCGACCCAGTGCGAAAACCACCTGTTTCCCCTGATGAACCGGCTGGTCCGGCGGTTCCAGACCACGCCCCATTTCGCCCCGGCCCTGCTCGAGGTCAAACGCTCGCCCTCATGGTTCTTCCGGTTCTCCAACGGTTTCGTATTGTGGGGCCGCATCGCCGGGCCTCACGGCATGAATTTCCAGGGGCTGCATGTCGACTGGCAGATCGTCGATGAAGCCCAGGAGATGACCGAGTCCTCCTGGGCCGAGCTGTTTCAGGCCCTTAACGGGGGCGGACGGCGCTGGGTGTACGGGGTCCCCAACGGCCTGCGCAACACCTTCCATCGCATGACCCAGGACGCCGCCGCGGAGCAGTACAACTGGCCGTCATCACTCAACCCCGAGTTCACGCCGGAAAAGGACGCCGAACTGGCCCGGCTCTATGGCGGCCGCGGTTCCCCCGGCTACGTGCACCGCGTGCTCGGCCGGCACGGCGCCCCCGCCCATGCCGTGTTCGATCTCGACGCCTACCTCGCCTGCGTCGACCAGGGCCTCGATTTTCACGATCTGCGCCTCACGGCCGACGACGCATTCGCGCTGCCGGCGTCCTTCCCGCCCGGCGAATACTATCTCGGCTGCGACCTGGGCTATGCCCGCGATCCGTCCGAGTTTGTGGTGTACCGCGCCGCCGAACCCCATCTTGTCAACGTGCTGCGGGTGCATCTCGAAGGCGTGCATTACGCCCGCCAGCAGGACATCATCACGGAACTCGACCGCGCCTGCGATTTCCGCCGCATCGGTATCGATTGCGGCAACAGCGGGCGGGCCGTCGCCCACAATCTCATGGCGCAGGGAACCCGCTGGTGCGAAAAAGTGCTCGCCTTCGAGTTCGGCGCAACCATTGACCTCGAACCCCTCCCCGACGGTTCCCCTCACCGGCGCAGGGTCAAACAGTTCATGACCGAGCTGCTCGAACGCCGCATGCAGGAACGCAGTATCGTGTTTCCAAAGCTCCCCGACCGTGAATCCCAGTACGCCAGCCATACCTACGCCATCTCCGCCACCGGCGAGGTGGTCTATGAAAAAGGCGACGACCACATCATCGATGCCGACCGGTGCGCGGTCCTCGCCCGGTACCTCGACACGGATTCCGGCGGCTCGGATATGCCCCTCCTTGGCGTGCGCCTCGAAGGATTCTGAGTGCGCCACATTTTGGGTATAGCAGTGAATGAACACAAGGCAACCCGTTCGCGCCGCCTGAAAAATCGTTCAGGCTTTCACCGGGCCGTCTCCCGCGCCTTACCCGGTTTTCCCCCATACTATTGACGAAACCGCCTCCCGGGGGGTAGTCTGGGTTACACGTGATAGAGGGCCGGCTGGCGCTCCGAACGGACGAGGACGGATCGGCTGCCGTCTGTCGGCGTGTCCGGTCACGAGATGGGAGGTGCGACGGGGAACATCACTACCTCTCTACCTGGATCAAACCGCATACGAACCATGTCATTTTCCACAGAAGGAGGCATAGCAATGCGTAGACCAGACAGGGGATTCACGCTGATTGAACTGCTCGTCGTCATCGCGATCATCGGCATACTGGCAGCCATTCTTCTGCCAGCGCTGGCGCGGGCGCGCGAGGCTGCACGACGTGCCAGTTGCGCCAACAACCTCAAGCAGATGGGCATCATCTACAAGATGTACGCAAACGAAAGCCCGGGGGAGAAATGGCCCCCGCTCCAGGGGCTCGCCGAGTATTATACCGATGGCATCGCGGGGGGGCTGCCCGCGGGATGTGACGGACAGGACGAGCCCGAACTGGCGCCCCGCCAGATCTCGATCTACCCGGAATACCTCACCGATTACAACGTGATCCGCTGCCCCTCCGACAACGATTTCGGCGACGACATGGAGGCCCACCTGGCCATCATCGTCGATGTGCCCCCCGCCGTCTGCAACTACATCTACAAGGGCGTCGCCGACAATCCCTCGGACAGCTATTTCTACCTCGGTTACGTAGTCGATCAGTGCGATGGCGATGATGCCCTGATGCCCGACCCGTTCGGGGCGGGGCTGCAAGTGCCGGTGCAGTTGCTGCAGGTCCTGAGCAAGATCGGCCCGACGTCGATGGGCGGAAACGGCGCGTTCGACAATCTCGAGGTCGCCGACCCGCTCGGCGTCCGCGGATCCCTGGACAACGACATCTCGATCCTCAGCCCGTACGGCAATGGCGGCAGCGGAACCGTCTACCGGCTGCGCGAGGGCATCGAGCGGTTCATGGTCACCGACATCAACAACCCGGGCGGGAGCGCCAAGGCCCAGTCGGAAATCGAGGTCATGTTTGACTGCATCAGCCTGACCCCCGGCGGCGATATCCCGTTCAACCATGTGCCCGGCGGCTCCAATGTGCTGTTCATGGACGGGCACGTCGAGTTCATCCGTTACGCAGAGATGGGGGCATTCCCGGTCAATGGGCCTTTTGCGGCGATTGTCGAACTGGTTGGGTATCTGTAGAAATCGCAACGCCGTACGCGTCCACGCGGCAGGGCGGCTACCCGCCCTGCCGCTTTTGTGTCGATACCGGCTGCGCCACGACCGCGCTGCGCCGGCGTCAGGGTCCGTGGTAGCATAGGTCCCGGATCGGACGTGCGGCGGGCACGACGGAGAATTCCAGCCGGAAGCGGGAGACGCGACATGCGAATCGGATTTCATACGGACGCCTTCAACTCGGCGTACGCGAACTTCGACCGGTGCCTGGAATGGGCCGAGAAGAACGACGTGTATTTCATCGAGTGCGGAGTCATCGACGGCGTGAGCTGGCTGCACGGCCTCGGCTACCAGCCGCACGTGGCGTTGTACGAGGACCCGGTGCTCCTGCGCAGGAAGATGGCGGACCACGGCGTGCGGTTTTCGCAGGTGGACGCCGCGTTTCCGCTGTCGGGTCTTGACGGTCCTTCGCGGGGGCTGCCGTACGTGCTGAAGACGATCCCGTGGGCCAAACTCGCCGGGTGCCCGCGCATCGCGACGACCGACGGGCTCCACAAGCCCGCGAACTTCAGCGAGGACGAGGCCATGGCGCAGATGAAGGCCCTGTACCGGCAGATCGTCGAGACGGCGGAGGCCTACGAAATCACCGTCAACATCGAGGTGCACGGATATTTCACCACGAACCCCGACCGCATGGCCGAGATGCTTTCTTTTTGCGACAGCCCATTCCTCCAGCTGAACCTGGACACCGGCAACACCTTCATCGCGGGCCGGGACCCCGTAGCCTTCTGCCGGCGGTTTCTCGACCGGGTCAATCATGTGCACGTAAAAGACGTCAGCGAGTCGCTCGCGGCGGCCGTGCGGGGCGAACAGACCGGCATCGCCGTCAGCCAGTCGGCCATCGGCGACGGGGTCAATGCGGACAACATCCGGCAGTGCCTGGTGATGCTGCGCGAGCGCAGGTTCGACGGCGTGTTGAGCATGGAATGCGAAGGGCAGGGCGGCCCGATGATCGAAACATCGCTGGCCTGGCTGCGAAACACCCTCGATGAACTGGGCATCGAGGAAAGGAAGGATTGACATGATCACGCGAACGTTGCTCGCTCTGGCGGTGCTGCCGGGCCTGGGGCTCGCCGGCGCGGCGGCCGCCGGGGAGTCCGGCGCGACGGGCCCCGCCGCACTCGCGTTTGTGCCCGGGGATGCGCCGAACACGTACCGTTTCGATACGGGCGTGCTCCGCGGGCTGGTTCCCTTTGAGACGCAGTCGCTCGGGCTGCTCCCGGCGGTCCATGTCCCGACGGATACCCCTCTGGCGGCCAGCATGGGGCTGTTCAACTATTACCGGGTGTTCACGACGAACCACCGCTTCGTAGAGAGCATGCGCGCCATCCCCAGCGCCACGCGCCTCCTGCCGGACGGGGCGCTCGAGGTGCACTGGCGGGCCGATGCGGAACGGCCCTACGACCTGACGGCGCTGTACCGGTGGACCGCGCCGGACGTCCTGGATCTCGTGACCACCGTGATCGCCACCGCCGAACTGCCCGATTTCGAAGTGTTCCTGGCGTCGTATTTCACCGACCGCCTGCCGGTCAGCCGCCTCTACGTCCAACAGACCCGCGATGGACAGAAAAACGCGTTCATGGCCGCCGAGAAGGCGTACGGCGTCTGGCAGGCCTATCCCCGCGACGACGCGGCGGCCGCGCTCATCACGGATGGCCGGTGGACCAAGCCGCCCAGCCCCGTCGACTGGGTGCTCATGCCGCAAATCGCCGCGCCGCTGGGCGTTCGCCGCGCGCCCGACACCGGGGTGGCGGTCGTGCTCATGGCGCCGCCGGAAGACGCTTTCGCGGTGTTCACGCCGTGCGCGGACGAGGCCCATTACTCGATGTATCTGGGGCTGTTTGGCCGCACCCTCGCGCCGGGCGAGCGGGCAACCGCGCATTCCCGGATGCTCGTGACCACCGAGACCCGGGATGCGGCCCTCGTCGACGCATACCGCGCGTATATCGATGCCCTCGGCAAGGAGCGGCAACCGTGATACCCCATGCGTCCCGCGCATCGCGGGATGGTTCCGTGTCGCGCCCGGCGCTGTGCCGGACGCGCCAGCCCTCAAGGAAGGATCGCGCCAGATGAAAAACGGAAAACTCGCAGCGCTTGTTCTTGCCGGACTCGTGGTCGGCCTGCCGGGACGCATTCTTGCGCAGAACCCCGAGGGCGCCGGCGACTCGTCCGCCGTCCGCACGAACGCCATGACCATCGGCCACCCCAATCTCCCGGCGGGATACGACATGGCGGCGCACCTCGACTGCGGGACGCAACACCAGAGCGGCGAGCAGGCCAAAGAGCGCATTGCAGTCACCGCGGGAGCCCCGTACACCTTCCCCGGCATCGAGGGGCCCCTCGGCGACGCCGTGTTCGACGCCGCGGCGGTGCGTTGCGACATTACCGGACTCGAGGCGGACACGGAATACCTCCTGGGATTCACGTGGTGGGACGCGGACAACAGTGGTCGGGTGCAGTCGGTCAAATTCGGCGCGGGCGACCCGCAGGCATGGACCGTGGTGTTGCCTCCCGCGCGCGCGGCGGCATTCCATGAAGACAAGCCCACGTGGGCCCATGTGCTGCTGCCTGTACCGCCGGAATACCGGACAGACGGCCGCCTCGCGGTGGCGTTCGCGAACGAGGCCGGGCCCAATGCCGTGGTCAACGAGCTCTGGCTCCTCAAGAAGCGCGGGGCCGGACCGCAGAAACGCGTGCTGCTCGTCACCGGCGACGACTACGGCGGGCACCGCTGGCGGGATACCGCGCCCGAGTTCGCGCGCATCCTGCGCGAAGATCCCCGGCTCGAGGTCTCGATTACCGAATGTCCCGCCATGTTTGGCTCGCCGCTGCTGATGCAGTACGACGCGACCCTGCTGCATTTCAAGAACTACGCCGACCGCCTGCCGCTTGCGCCGGAAATTGGCGACGGGCTGGCGCGCTTTGCCGGGGCCGGGCGGGGCGTAGTCATCGCCCACTTCGGGTGCGGCGCGTTCCAGGAATGGGACGGCTTCGAACGCGTCGCCGGGAGAATATGGAATCCCGACATGCGCCCTCACGACCCCTACGGTACGTTCACGGTGCGCATCACGGACGGCGCCCATCCCGTCACGCGGGGCATGCCGGATTTCGACGCCACGGATGAACTCTACACCTGCCTGGACGGCGAGCGCGAGATCCGCGTGCTGTGCACGGCGACGTCGGTGGTCGACCACAAAGAGTACCCGATGGCGTTCACCGTGCCGGCCTTCCCGCGCGTGTTTCACAGCCTGCTCGGACATGGCGCTGAATCGCTTCAGTCCGAAGGCATGCGCGCGCTGTACCGTCGCGCGACGGCCTGGGCCGCGGGACTGGAGGCGGAATAGGGCCGCTCCCGAAGACGCCTGTCACGCTAGATTTTCCCGCGGGATTCTGCATAATGAAGGCGAATCCGCATGGGCGTAAACCGGAGAGATCACATGGCGAATGAAGTCAGCCGAAGGAATTTTCTGCAGTGCAGCTCGCTGGCGGGCGCGGGACTGGCCGTGCTGGCGCCGCTGAGCGCGTCGGAGAAGACGTACCAGAAGGGGGCAAGCCCGTGGCCCATTTGTTTCAACACGAGTTCGATCCGCCCGGCCACGCTCGATAAGAAGATCGAGGTGACGGTCGCGGCGGGCTACGACGGCCTGGAACCCTGGATCGAAGAACTCGAAGAATACGAAAAGGCCGGCGGCAACCTGCAGGATCTCGGCAAACGCCTGAGCGATTTGGGGCTGTTCGTGCCAAACGTGATCGGTTTGTGGGGAGCGATCCCAGCCGACCCCGCCAAGTGGGAGGAATCCCTCGCACCCACGCGCAACCGCATGCGCATGATGGCGGC
>JAAYAQ010000142.1 GCA_012719295.1 Candidatus Hydrogenedentota bacterium
GACCTGCTTGCCCAGGCCCGGGACCTGTTGTTGCGCCTTGAAAAGGCCGAGAAAGGGCGCGGGGCGTGGCGTCTGGCGTGCATCAGCGCCCTCGAGGGGCATGCCGACCTCTGCCGCCGCTGGCTCGAACGCGCCCGCGCGCATGCCGGCATACCCGCGCGAAGCGTCCTCGAGACGGAACCGTACCTGAACCCCGTGCGGGACCAGAAGTGGTTCCGGCGGTTTCTGCGGGATCTGGACGACTAGCGCAGCGCCCGGGCCGGATTCAGTGACCCAGGTGCAGGCGTTCGGCGAGGAATCCGGGAAGGCCGGCATCGAGAATGCGTTTCGCGGCCGCGTCGACCGCATAGGGCACGCGTACCAGCTCGAATTCCCCGGCGCCGGTATCGAAGATGCCCAGGGAGGCGCGGGCGTCGTCGTCGCGGGGCTGCCCCACCGAGCCGGGATTGATCAGATAGACCTTGCCGGGATCGAGCACGAATCTGGAATCGTCGTCCAGCGCGTACACGCCGTCTTCGGAAAAGATGCCCGGGCAGTGCGTGTGCCCGAAGAAGCACAGCCGGTGGTTTTTCTCGCGGAGCCGGGCAAGGTAGGGCAGGGTCTCTTCCCAGGAGAACATGTAGTCCCAGTCGCTTTCCTCCGGCGTGGCATGGACGGCGAGAAAGGACTCGTATTCGAGATTCATCGGAAGGGCTCTTAACCAGGCGGTATTCTCGGGGCTGAGCTGTTCGGCGGTCCACTTGACCGCGGAAAGCGCGACCTGGTTGAATCCCCACGGCTCTTCCAGGCCGCAGGCCACGGCATCATGATTCCCGAGAATGGTGGGAATGCCGCGCCCGCGGATCAGCGAGACGCATTCGTCGGGCGACGCGCCGTATCCTACAACGTCGCCCAGGCAGACGATGCGGGGCGCCTGGCGTTGGTCGATGGTTTCGAGGGCGGCGGTGAGGGCTTCGAGATTGCCATGGATGTCCGAGATGATGGCGTAGCGCACGCGCACTTCCCCTCTCTTCGCTTGAGCCGGCGCCCGCGGCCGGGGCAGGTTCCGTCCGTTCCCGGCGCCGAACTCTTCCTCGAATCATCGTAGCCTGTTACGGCGGCCTTTGGAGTACACCAAAACACCGCCCATTTGCAATCGCGCGTCATTCGGGAACTTGACGCCATCGGCGCGGAATTGCGATAAGAATGCATGGATGTGTCGAAAAGTGCAACCTGACCGCGCGATGGTTTTCCGCGGATGGGGGTTCCAATGAAACGTTGTGTGGCGATAGCGTGGATGGTCCTCACGGCTGCAATCCCGGCTCGGGCCGGCGAGAGCGCCGCTCCGGACCGCGAGCAGGCGGCGGCCGCGTTGCGGCGTGCCGTCGAATTCTTCGACGGCACCGTATCCGTCGAGGGCGGGTATCTGTGGCGGTACGCGGCCGACCTGGCGTTGCGCGAGGGCGAAGGCAAAGCCACCGCGTCTCAGGCGTGGACGCAACCCCCGGGCACCCCGAGCGTGGGCATGGCCCTGCTCCGGGCGTATGAATACACGGGAGAAGCGTATCTGCTCGAGGCGGCGCGAAAGACCGCCCATGCCCTGGTGAAGGGCCAGTTGGTGTCCGGCGGATGGTATTACGTGATTGATTTCGATCCGGAGAAACGGACCCGGTATGCCTATCGCGCGGATTCGCCCGAAGCCCGGGGCCAGAACGTCAGCACGCTGGACGACGACACGACCCAGGCCGCGCTGCGCTGCCTGATGCTGACCGACAAGGCCCTCGAGTTCACGGATGCCGCGATCCACGACGCGGCCGTGTATGGCCTCGACCGGCTGCTGGCGGCGCAATACCCGAACGGGGCGTGGCCACAGCGGTTTACCGGCCCCCCGGACCCCGAAAAGTATCCCGTCAAACCCGCGTCGTATCCGGACGCGTGGTCGCGAACCTACGAGGGGATCGACTATAAGGACTACTACACGTTTAACGACAATACGATTAGCGATACCATCGAGACCATGTTTCTGGCCGTGGAGATCTATGGCCGGAGCGACTGCCGCGACGCCGCCCTGCGCGCGGGCGACTTCATCCTTCTGGCGCAGATGCCCGAGCCCCAGCCGGGCTGGGCGCAGCAGTACGATGCCGCGATGCACCCGGCGTGGGCGCGGAAATTCGAGCCGCCCGCGATCACCGGCGGGGAATCGCAGGGGGTGATGCGCATGCTCCTGTACCTCTACCGGAAAACCGGCGAGGCGCGCTTTCTCGAACCGCTGCCCCGCGCCCTGGACTATTACGAAAAGTCCGCGCTGCCGGATGGCCGCCTGGCCCGTTTTTACGAATTGCGGACCAATACGCCGCTCTATTTCACCAAGGACTATCAGCTTACGTACAGCAGCGACGATATGCCCACGCATTATTCGTTCATTACGGCGTCTTCGCTGCCGTCCCTTCGCGAGGACTACGAGCGGCTCAAGAGCATGTCGCCCGAAGAAGTGCAGAACTCGTCAGCTGTCTCCAGGCCGGCGGCGCCCCGCCTGACGCCCGAACTTGCCGGGAACGCCGCGGACGTGATGGCGGCGCTGGACGAGCGCGGCGCCTGGACCGAAGCGGGCGATCTGCGATATCACGAGGCGGGATCCGCCGAGCGGGTGATTGACTGTCAGACGTTTATTCGGAACGTGGGCATCCTGGCGGAATACCTGGCCGCGACGGCGAAGTAAAACCCGTGGGGACAGCGCACCAGGCGCCGGCATACGATGCAGCCCCAAAGGAAACTCGAGAGAGAGACTCGTGAAAGGAGCGAAGCGCATGCGATCAGCGATCATTTGGGCAGTGCTTGGGACGGTGGCGGCGGTTATGGCCTTCCCGGCCGCGGGGGAGGAGGCTTCTTCGAATCCAAAACCGCTGCGGGCGGTGGTTGTCACGGGGGGGCACGCGTACGACAAGGAGGCGTTCGAGGCGCTGTTCAAGGGCATCCCGGGCATCGAGTTTGTCTTTCAGGAACAGCGGGATCACAGCGAGCTGTTTGAGGACATCTCCGGCTGGGATTACGACGTGATCGTGTTCTATTCGATGACCCAGAACATTTCGGAGCAGCGCCGGCAGAACTTCCTGAGCCTGCTCGACCGGGGGGTGGGCGTGGTGGCGCTGCATCACATCATTTCCGGGTTCAACGACTGGCCCGAATTTCAGAAGATCATCGGTTCGCGTTATCTGTTTGCGCCGGTCGAGCAGGACGGCGCCACGCGTCCTGCTTCCTCCTACAAACACGACATCGAGATCGCGGTGCGTATCGCGGACCCGTCGCACCCGGTCACGCACGGGGTCACGGGATTCACCACGGTGGATGAAACCTATCTGGGCTGCGCGTTTGAGCCGGACAATTATGTGCTGCTCACCACGGACCATCCCACCAGCGACACGAACATCGGCTGGGTGCGCACGTACCGGAAGTCGCGGGTCTGCACCATTCAGCTGGGGCACGGCCCCTCGATTTTTGCGGACCCCCAGTACAAGAAGCTCGTGGTGCAGGCCGTGAACTGGACGGCGCGCCGGACCGGGTGAGCGCGGCGTCCTGAGAAGACGTTGCCCGGCGTGAATCCGTGTGGAGAGGCACGTCCCGTGCGCGGCGCGGGACAACCGCGGTGGGTTCAGGCTGGAGCTCCGCCCGCGGACCGCGGGCCGGAGCGCGGCGGGCCGGCTTACTTGAACCGGTAGGTGACGCGTCCTTTGGTGAGGTCGTAGGGCGACATCTCGAGTTTGACGCGGTCTCCGGGCAGAATGCGGATGAAATACTTGCGCATTTTTCCGGAAATGTGTGCGAGAACAACGTGCCCATTATCCAGTTTGACGCGAAACATCGCGTTGGGCAGACATTCGGTGACCTCTCCTTCAACCTCAATACACTCTTCTTTTTGCATAGATTCCTTTCCCGCTCGCTCCTTTCTCGCGTTCCGTCACATCCTTCCCCGCCCCGCCTTACGGCATCCTGTGCCTGGAACACCCTCAACTCGCGCACGGCAGACGGCATGCACAAAACATCAACTCTATGCTACCAGATTCGGCCGAGCGATGTCCACACAGGGCAGCGGTTTACGGCGCTCCGGTCCGGCCGCCGCGCCCGGCCGGGGCAATCTGCGCGCGTGCGGGCCGCGGTAGACGGCGTTCGGCCGTCCCGGGTCACAGGCCGTCTTCGATCTGGCGTTTCTCGAGGGCGAGAAGCCGGTCGCGGAGTTCGGCGGCCTTCTCGAACTCCATATTGTCCGCCGCCTGCTTCATCTTCTTCCGAAGCTCCCGGATGGTCTTCTGAATGTCGAAGCTGGGCGTGTAGAGTTCGGGCTCCTCGGCGGCTTTGGGCACGGTGACGTAATCGCGTTCGTAGATGCTGGACATGACCTTCGAGATGGATTTGGTGATCGAACGCGGCGTGATCCTGTGTTTCTTGTTGTACGCGGCCTGGAGTTCGCGGCGCCGGTTCATTTCGCCGATGGCGCGCTGCATGGAGCCGGTCATGGTGTCGGCGTACATGATGACGCGGCCGTTGACATTGCGGGCGGCCCGGCCGCAGGTCTGGATCAGGCTGCGTTCCGAGCGCAGGTAGCCTTCTTTGTCCGCATCGAGCACGGCCACGAGCGCGACCTCGGGGATGTCCAGTCCTTCGCGCAACAGGTTGATGCCCACGAGCACATCAAACTCGCCGCTGCGCAGCGCCCGCACGATCTCGATGCGTTCGAGCGTGTCGACGTCGGAATGCATGTAACGCACGCGCACCTGGAGCTCGGCCAGGTACGCGGTCAGGTCTTCCGCCATGCGTTTGGTGAGCGTGGTCACCAGGACGCGTTCGTTGCGCTGGACGACGTTGCGTATCTCCTCGAGCAGGTCGTCGACCTGGCTGGCGGCGGGCCGGACTTCGACGGCGGGATCGACAAGACCGGTCGGCCGCACCACCTGTTCGATGATCAGGCCTCCGCTCTGTTGGAGTTCATAGTCCCCCGGCGTGGCGCTGACGTAGATGCACTGATTGACCCTCTCCCAGAATTCGTGAAACTTGAGGGGGCGGTTGTCGCGCGCGCAGGGCAGGCGAAAACCGTATTCGACCAGCTTGTCCTTCCGCGAACGGTCGCCCTTGTACATGCCGTCGATTTGCGACACGGTGATGTGGCTCTCGTCGATGACCACCACGCTGTCGGGAGGGAAATAGCTGAGCAGGGTGTACGGGGGCTCGCCCGGCATGCGGCCGTCCAGATGGCGCGAGTAGTTCTCGATGCCGCTGCAGTAGCCGATCTCGCTCAGCATCTCGATGTCGAAGCGGGTGCGCTGTTCGAGGCGCTGGGCCTCGAGCAGTTTCCCCGCGGCATGGAGCTCTTTCAGGCGCTCTTCGAGTTCGTGTTCGATGCCTTCGAGCGCGCGTTTCATGGTCTCCGCGGTTGTGGCGTAATGCGAGCCCGGGAAGACGGCCATGCGGCGCAGCCGCCGGTTGACCGTGCCCCGCAGCGGATCGATTTCGTAGAGCCCCTCGATCTCGTCGCCGAACAGCTCGACGCGAATGGCGGTCGCGTCTTCGTAGGCCGGAAAGATGTCGATGACGTCGCCCCGCACCCGGAACGTGCCGCGATGGAAGTCGACGTCATTGCGCGAGTACTGCATCGCCACCAGCCCGGCCAGCAGGGTATCGCGCGAGATGGACTCGCCCGGCACGAGTTCGACGCGCAGCGCCCCGTAGGTCTCCGGGGAGCCGATCCCGTAGATGCACGACACGCTGGCCACGATCAGCACGTCGCGCCGGGTGAGCAGCGCGCGCGTCGCTGAGTGGCGCATCTTGTCGATTTCGTCGTTGATGGACGATTCCTTCTCGATGTAGGTGTCGGTGGCGGGGACATAGGCTTCGGGCTGGTAGTAGTCGTAGTAGCTGACGAAATACTCGACGGCGTTCTCGGGAAAGAGGTCCTTGAACTCGCCGTAGAGCTGTGCGGCGAGGATTTTGTTGGGCGCGATGACGAGGGCGGGGCGGTTGACCTCGGCGATCACGTTGGCGACGGTAAAGGTCTTGCCGGAGCCGGTGACGCCGAGCAAGACCTGGTGGGGCAGGCCCTCGCGGAGATTGCGCGCGAGCTCCCGTATCGCGGCGGGCTGATCGCCCTGGGGTTGGAGGCCGGTGACGAGCTTGAACCGATCCATGGGCTAGGTTTTGGCGCCGAACAGTTTCGCGGGATGCACCTGTTTGATGCTGGCCACGCCCGGCACGGTGCGCAGGGTCGCGGCGACCCGTCGCGCCCCGTCGTCCTCGGTTGTTTCGAACACGAAATCAAAGAAGGTGTCGCCATTGTCGCCCGGCCGGTACTCGGCCCGGGTGATGCTGATGTTCATCGGGCGGATGGCGTTGGTGATGTCGGCGAGCACGTTGGGGCGGGGGCCCAGGGTGACGCGCATGCCGACTTCGCGGGTGACGCCGCCCAATACGCCGTCCCAATGCGCCTCCACGATACGGTCGGGATCGCGTTTGGTGACGCCGAAATGGGAACATTCGGCGCGGTGTACCGTGATGCCGGGGCTCTTCGTGATGTAGCCGATGATCGGGTGGCCCGGCATGGGGTTGCAGCACTTGGCGAACTGCACCGCGATGCCCTTGTTGCCCTGCACACGCACCAGCTTGTGCCGGGTTTCGTCGTCCACCGGACGGACCGTGCTCGCGGCCTTGCGGGGCGGCCGGGGCGGCGGTTTGACCACGGGTTCCTGGTCTTCCAGGGGTTCGAGCTCGCCGATCTCGCGCAGGCGCTGCCGGATGCGCGTCCGCGCCTTGCCCGTCACGACGATGTCCAGCCAGTCCAGGTGCGGCGTCTGGTTCTTCGAGGTGAGGATTTCGACGACGTCGCCCGTCTGCAGATGGTAGCGCAGCGGCACCATGCCGCTGTTGACGCGCGCCCCGATGCAGTGGTGCCCCACGTCGGAATGGACCATGTAGGCGAAATCGAGCGGCGTGGCGCCCCCCGGCAACTCCTTCACCTCGCCCTTCGGGGTGAAGACATAGACTTCCGTTGCCCCCACGTCGCGCCGGACGCTGTCGAGGAGTTCCTCGGGCACGTGCGCCTCGTTGAGCCATTCGTACATCTGCCGCAGCCAGCGCAAGCGGGTGTCCAGCTTCAGATCGATCTTCTCGATCCCTTCCTTGTACCGCCAGTGCGACGCGATGCCTTCCCGGGCGGTGCGGTCCATTTCCTCGGTCCGGATCTGAATTTCGAGGGGCAGGCCGTTTTCGCGCATGACCGTGGTGTGGATGGACTGGTACATGTTGATTTTCGGCACGGCGATGTAGTCTTTGAAGCGTCCCGGCACGGGCGGCCAGAGCTGATGCACGACCCCCAGCGCGTTGTAGCAGCCCGCGACGGTTTGCGTGATGATGCGCACCGCCAGAATGTCCATGACTTGGTCGAAATCCTTGCCCTGCTGGATGATTTTCTGGTAGATGCTGTACAGATGTTTGGGTCGGCCGATGACCCGGGCCACCACCTCGGCCTCCGCGAGCCGTTGTTCGAGGAATTCCACGGTGCTGTTCAGCCAGGCCTCGCGTTCCCGGCGCTTCATCGCTACGCGCGCCGCCATTTCGCGGTACATGACCGGGTTCAGGTGGTGGAACGCGTGGTCCTCCAGCTCCCATTTCCAGTGCGCCAGGCCCAGCCGGTTCGCCAGCGGCGCATAGATGTCCAGGGTTTCCTGGCAGATGCGGCGGATGCGGTCTTCCGGCAGGAATTCGATGGTGCGCATGTTGTGCAGGCGGTCCGCCAGCTTGATCAGGATGACCCGGACGTCGCGAGCCGTTGCGACCAGCATTTTACGGAGGTTCTCGGCCTGTTTCTGCTGCTGGGAGAGCTCCGCGGGGAGGGATGCGGGGAGGTTGAGCGCGCGAATGTTGCTCACGCCCTCGACGAGGGCTGAGATCTCCTCGCCGAACTGCGCCGCCAGCTCCTCATGCGTAACCCGTGTGTCTTCAAGAACATCATGGAGCAACCCGGCCACGATGGTGGTCGTGTCCAGGCGGAGCTGGGTCAAATTGGCCGCCACCGCCAGGCAGTGCGTGATGTAGGGGTCGCCCGAGAGACGCATTTGCCCCTTGTGCGCCTGGTCGGCAAGACGGTAGGCGCGCCGGACCAGCTCCGTGTCGGCTTCCGGATAGTATTTCCGGATGGTCTTCAGCAATTTGGCGAATTCGGTACGCATGCGGCCTCATCAGCGGAAACGCGCGCCCGCCGTATGCGGGCGTATACTCATCAGACGTATATAGTACCATTTTGCCATAA
>JAAYAQ010000593.1 GCA_012719295.1 Candidatus Hydrogenedentota bacterium
CATTTCCAGCCACGGCGACATCCCCGCGCTTCAACCCCTGACCGTGGGAATCGTGACCGCTCGAGGAGTGGACCTGCACGCGATCGAGCCCGGGGTCAGCGGAGGGACGTTTACGTTCACCGTGGACAGCGCGGTCAACCGCGTTACCCTGGATCCCTATTTCGAGACCCCCGACGTGGTGCGCGCCAACAATACCTGGCCAAGACGCGACTGGCCGGTGGCCATCGCAGCAAATTCAGACGGAGCCATCGCCGTCGCCCAGGTCAACGTGTGGGAATCGTGTAACGCGGAGACCATCCGTCTAATGCGCGCGGACCAGAAGGGTGCCGAGAGCATCCGACTGCCCGCGCCGCTGGCGGGACCGCTGCTGTGGTCCCCCGCGAACGGTCTCCTGGCGTTTGGCGCGGGACAGGCCTATGTCCGCCGCGACGATGGACGGATCTGCGCCCTGGCGGGCCATCCGGGGAGCCGTCCCGCGGGCTGGCTGGGCGAGCAAGTACTGGTGCGCCTGGATGGGGGAGAGGGGGCAGGATATGCGGTTTCCGCCCCGCCCTTCACGACACGGGTTCCGGTGGCCACGCCCGAGACTCCCGTGCCCGGCACGGTTGCCTGTGGGGATGCCGGCGGGCCCTGCGTTTTTGTCTCGAATGAGGGGGGGAAGGTGTGGGCGGGCCAATTCCCCGGTGGCGCGTTTGAGTGCGTGCTGGAAGAAGGGGGGGCCATCGGCGCGCCGGCCCTCACCTGCGATGGGGCGGTGCGCGTTTTTACGCGGACGGGGGCCGTGCTTGAGTTCACGAAATCCGGCGGAGCCTGGAGCCGCAAGACCCTGCTGGAACTGGGGCATTCCGTTGAAAAGCCGCGGTTCGCCCCCGGCGCCTCGAGGGCGGTCTGGCAGGAGGCGGGCGGCCGCCTGTTGATCGGTTCTCTGGAACCGTTTGCGACGCTGGTTGTCCGCCTCGGCGAATCCTGCGTCGATTTCGACTGGCAGGACGCCGACACCCTGGTGTGTCTTACCCGGACGAATGAATGGTCCCTTCCGGGACGTTTTCACGCGGTTTACACGATTCAACGGGTCGACGCATCCACCGGGCAGGGGGCGGCGATAATGCGTTTTCCGGCATCCTGACGCTGGCGCCCGGCGCCTGATCAGCGGCGGATGATGCCGCCCCGGCCCTGGCTGAGCGTGATGCCCTGGAGGTTCATGGACAGTTCTTCGGGGTTGTCCGACGCCGCCATCCCCTGATCCTCGGTGATGAGGCCCTTCTTGATGAGGTCGTAGAGGCTCATGTTGAAGGTCTGCATGCCGTCTTCCCGGCCGCCGGCAATCACGTTGGGGATCTGGCGCACGTTGTTTTCTTTAATGAGCTGGGCAATGGCCGGGTTGTTAAACATGACCTCCACCGCCGGCACGCGTCCGACACCGTCAGCGCTGGGGATCAGGCGCTGCGCGATGCATGCCGTCAACTGAAGCGACAATTGCGACCGGATCTGCCCGTGCTGATTTGACGGGAACAAGTCGACAATGCGGTCCACCGTCAACATGGCATTGGTTGTGTGCAGGGTGCTGAACACCAGGTGCCCGGTTTCGGCGGCGGCCATGGCGGCCTGGAAGGTTTCGGCATCGCGCATTTCGCCGATGAGAATGACGTCGGGGTCTTCGCGCATGACGGCGCGCAGCGCGGTATGGAAATCGTGCGTATCGATGTGCAATTCCCGCTGGGTCACAATGCTTTTCTTGTTCGCGTGAAGGAATTCGATGGGGTCTTCGATCGTGACGATGTGGAGCCGGCGGTCCGCGTTGATCTTGTCGATGATGGCGGCGAGGGTGGTCGATTTACCGCTTCCGGTGGTGCCGGTAATCAGCGCGAGGCCGCGGTGCATCTGCGTGAGTTTCTCAATCGCGGGCGGCAGGTTCAGGTCTTCAAAGCTGGGGATCTTGGCCTTGACGTGGCGCATGACGATGCCCACGGAATTGCGCTGCTTGAGGACATTGACGCGAAAACGGCCCAGGCCCGGAAAGCTGAGCGCCTGGTCCGAGTCGCCGGTCCGCATGAACTGTTCCCGGTCTTCGGGGGTCATGATCTCCTCAATGAACTTCAGATTGTCGTCGTTCGTAATGGGATCCTCGCCGATAAAGCGGATGGTGCCATCGAGGCGTATCGCCGGGGGACTCCCGACCGTGAGGTGTATATCGGAAGCGCCGTGTTTGACTGCGTACGTCAGGATCTTTTGAAGGGAAGGCATGCGATGTTCCTCTCTGCACCCGCCGCAGGGCGGGGTTGGATATACTGACCGGCGGGCTTTCGAGCTTGCGCTGTCCGGCAATCCGTTCGCAATCCCGCGCAATGGAATTCAGCACGAAAGCCAATCACCGTGAACCTTGAAACTATAGCAGATAGCCCGATTTCGGGGCAAACACCACCAGCGGTCAGGCGTTCTCCCCGGGGATACGGTCCGTCTCGAGCCAGGGCCAGGGATAGCCGCAGATCGAACATCGCGCCTCCGTTGCGGGATATTCATAGCGGCAATGGCGGCAGGTCGTGGTTCCTCCCGGCGGCAGGGGAGGACACGGCTCTCCCGAACCGGTCGCCCGGTTGTCTCCGGCGTCTGCTTCGCCCGGCCGCGCATGGCCCGGACCGGCCGCCGGTTTCCCGGCGAGCTTTCCGCGCGGGTCAGGCCCGGTCGAGCTCTTCGGCGTTCTTTTTGATCTTCTCGAAGATGGCGACAATGTCGTGCATGTCCGCCTCGGAACCGAGCAGGGCCGTGTGAGCGATCCAGATGCCGCTTCGGCTGCAGATGTCGCGCGCAACGGGGCATTCCTGCTTCGAATAATCCGGGGCATTGGGTGCGTTGGCGAGGGACGGTTGCTCATAGAGCGGAATTGCGTAGCCCTCGCTGATGCCGGGCAGGCCCTCCGCTTTAGCGGCCTCGATGAGCTTTTCGCGGGAGCAGCCGAAGGTCTCCGGGGCGATGCGCAGGCAATACAGGTGATAGGCCCGGCGCGTGATGCGTTTGTCTCCCGGCTGGGGGGTGAGCCCTTCGATCTTCGCGAGATGCTCGTTCAGGATGGCCGCGTTCGTATCGCGGGTCCGGTTGTGTTCTTCGAGCCGGGTAAGCTGCACGCTCAGGAGGGCCGCCTGGAATTCCGTGAGCCGGGCGTTGGTGCCCAGGTTGGGGTGGGAGTACCACGCGCCGCCTTTCAGCCGGCCGCAGTTGGTGATCGATCGGCAGAGCTCGGCGAGGTCCTCATCATCGGTCACGATGGCCCCGCCTTCCGCCGCGTTGATGTTTTTCGAGGCCTGAAAACTGAAGATGCCGGCTTTGCCGAGCGCGCCGGTGCCTTTGCCCTTCCATTTGCCGCCCCAGGAATGGCAGGCGTCTTCAAGCACCAGGAGCCCATGCCTGGCGGCGACGGCGTTTATCCGGTCCATATCGCATATGCGCCCGCCCAGGTGCACGGGCATGATGGCCCGGGTCCGCGGGGTGATAGCGGCTTCGAGCAGGTCGGGATTCATGCACCACGAGTCATCCACGTCTACAAACATGGGGACCCCGCCTCGGCGCAAAACCATGCTGGCGGTGGCATAAAACGTGTACGGCGGAACAAGCACCTCGTCCCCGGGCTTTAGACCGACAGCCTGCAGCAGGACCTCTCCCGCCGTGGTGCCGCTGGTGACCGTCACGCAGTCCTTCGCATCCTGAAATGCGGCGTATTCGCGTTCGAAGCGGGCGACCCGCTCGCCATACCACCACTTGCCGCTCTCCAGCACCTCCACCAGGGCCTGCTTCTCCCGGTCGTCGAAGATGGGCCACGCAGGCCAGGGTTTCCGGGCGTCCCGCACGGGAGCGCCTCCGAACAGGGCTAGTTGCGATGAGCTTGTGGTCGCCATGGTGTTTCTCCTCCGCATGTTGGCTCACGGGAACAGGCTGATTTTCCTAAATACCGCATCCTAAGTCAAACGCCATGCCGGCGAGCGCTCCGCAAACCCGCCCTGTCGAAACGGGGAGTCG
>JAAYAQ010000594.1 GCA_012719295.1 Candidatus Hydrogenedentota bacterium
CCACAGGCCGTCCCGAGGAAAGCGCGCCCGAACGGCGCCGGAAGAGTCCCGTCCCCGTCGTTGTTTAGACAGGGATGCGCGTGTGCTATGATTCCCCCGCCTGCGGGCGTCCCGGCGCAGGCGCCGCAGTCATGTGGACAACGTACTGCGAAAACTTGGTATACTCTCCGCACGCCTGCGCAGCGCATGAGCACTGTTCGTGCGCACCATCGCGCCCGCTGAGAGGCGCGGCCTTCGGGCGCATGCGCGTGGCGCCGGTTCGCTTGATCCTGACGAAACCGTCTGATGGCGAGCAGCAGGCGGCGTGATGAATGCGCCGGCGGAATTACCCGCCCGGCAAAGAGTTACGGAGCGCGATCGAATGCTTCTGATGGACTTGCTCGTGAACTTGCTCGTCTTTATCGTAGTGCTGGGCGTGCTGATTTTCTTCCATGAAATGGGGCACTTTCTGGCCGCGAAAGCCTGCGGCATTTACGTGGACCGGTTCAGCCTGGGCATGCCGCCGCGGGTGGCCGGTATTCGTCTCGGCGAAACAGACTATTGCATAGGCGCTTTGCCGATAGGCGGTTACGTCAAAATGGCGGGACAAGAAGACGCGCCCTTGAGCGAGGAGGAGCGCGAGAAGGACTACGGCCATGTCCCGCCGGAGCGCTGGTACAACAACAAGCCGGTGTGGCAGCGCATGATCGTGATTGTCGCAGGACCGCTCATGAACCTGCTGCTGGGCATCCTCTTGTACGGTATCGTGGCCGCTGCGGGCACACGAGTCCCCGAGTCGGAAATCTCCACGCGGGTGGGATTTGTAAAGCCTGAAAGCCCCGCCGCAAGCGCCCCGCTCTATCGCATGTCCGACGCTGGCAGCCCCGTCGATCCTTCACGCGAACCCGATGCCCGGGGATGGAGGACCGGCGACCTGATCGTGAGCATCGACGGCGAAGTCATGCGCAGTTTTTCGGATGTAAGCTTCGCCGCGATCCTGGGGGCCGAAAAGACACTGGACGTGGTCATCGAACGTTCCGAGGAAAACGGGCCTGTCCGGTACGTGTCCCGGATCGAACCGAAGCTGCTGGACGGCGGCGAACACACGCAGTTTGGCGTCGCGCCGTTCCAGACTGCCCTGATTGACCGCGTCCTGCCGGACCTGCCCGCCGCTCAGGCCGGGCTTCAGCCGGGCGATGTCATCCTTCGCGTAAACGGACACGTGATTGACGGGCCGACATTTGTGAAGTTCATCGAGGACCTTGGCAGCGGCGACAGCGTTCTGCTCGATGTGGAGCGGGGCGCCGAGAACCTCTCCATCACGCTCCAGCCGGCAATCCTGGGTCGCCTGGAGGACATTGTCTTCTCCCCATCGCTGTACAGTGAGGAAGAAGGCGACCAGGGCACCCCGCCCACGGTCGGCTACGTTTCGGACGAGGTGATGGAACGCACCGGCCTCAGGCGCGGCGATGTCATTCTGGAGGTGAACGGTCAGCCGGCGACCGCGAAAACCATGCGCGAGGCCGAGCGCAACAACGCGGGGAAGCCCTTGACACTCAAGGTTCAGCAGAAGGCGGTACTGGCCGGCTTGCGCCAGCAAGCGGAAATCAAGACCGTGGAAGTCACGCCCGAACCCGCCGGACAGATCGGGATTATCTGGGGACAGATCACGGTGTTTTACCGGATTCCGACGCTGCAGGTGCTTCCGGAAGCCGTTCGAGAGGGGTATTCCGCGCTATCCCGAACCGTGGAGACGCTGGCGATGCTGTTTACGGGCACGGTCCGGCCGAAAGATCTGGGCGGTCCGGTGCTGATTTACCAGGTCACGACAACGGCCGCCAGCATGGGGCTGATGTGGCTGCTCAAAATCACCGCGTTCATCAGCGTGAACCTCTGCGTGTTCAATCTGCTGCCCCTTCCGGTTCTGGACGGGGGGCATCTCCTGTTTCTGACGTGGGAAGGCGTGCGGCGAAAGCCCCTTCCGGTGAAGGCGCAGGAACGCATTCAGCAGGCCGGTTTCGTGCTGATCGTAAGTCTGTTGCTGTTTGTGACCTACAACGACATTCTGCGGTGGTTTTCCTCGCTCTAGGAATGCCGCGGGGAGCGTACCAGGAGCCTGTCGGCTCGCCCGCAGACGATGAAACGTACTGACCGGCGAGGACGCCGGTCCTGCACAGGAAGAGCGTTCGAGGGGAACTAGAAGGCCGGGGTGGGCGGTATCCCGCCCTGGCGTCCTGCACTCCAGCCACGACACAAGGCGCATGGCATGCGCGAAGGAAGGAGCAAACGGTAAGGCCATGGGACTGATCACGTGTAAGTTTGGGGGGTCATCGCTCGCGGACGCAGGCTGTTTCCGCAAAGCCGCGGCCATCATCCGGGCCAATCCGAACCGGCGGTTCATCGTGCCGTCGGCGCCGGGCAAACGCACCGACGACGATAAGAAGATCACGGACCTGTTGTACGCCTGGCACAGCCTGGCCAAACAGGGTCTGGATGCGTCCCAGCCCCGGGACATCATCGCCGCGCGTTTCGCTGAATTGGCCGCGGACCTGGGCATTCCGTTTGACGTGGAACAGCACATCGCGCACATCGCGGCCGCGGGCGAACAGCATACCGAGCCGGATTACCTGGCTTCGCGCGGGGAATACCTGAACGGATTGCTCATGGCCGGGTTTCTAGGGGCGACGTTTGTCGATCCGGCCGAATGCATCTTCTTCGACGCCGAAGGACTGCTCGACACCCGGACCTACGACGCGCTGGCGAATCGCCTGTCCGGCGACGGCCTGTTTGTGGTGCCGGGGTTTTACGGCGCGATGCCGGACGGCCGGATCCGGACGTTTTCACGCGGCGGCAGCGACGTCACCGGGGCCATCGTGGCCCGTGCCAGCCATTCCGAGCTGTACGAGAACTGGACCGACGTCTCGGGATTCCGGATGGCCGATCCCCGGGTGGTGCCGCACGCGCGGCGCATTGAGCAAGTGACCTACCGGGAACTGCGTGAGCTTTCGTACATGGGCGCCAAGGTGCTTCACGACGAGGCCATCTTCCCCGTGCGCGAATCCGGCATCCCGGTCAACATCCGCAATACGCATGACCCGGACGCCGCCGGCACGATGATCGTGGCGTCGCGCGAAAGCACCGAACCCGTATGCGGCATCGCGGCGCGCAAAGGTTTCACGATGCTCACCATCGAGAAGGCGCTCATGAACCGCGAACTGGGGTTTGGCCGCCGTGTTCTGATGGTGCTGGAAGAGTTCGGGATCAGTTTCGAGCACATGCCGTCGAGTATCGACACCGTGTCCGTCATCGTCCGCGACGACCAGCTGGGCGACCACGGTCCCGCGGTGATCAAGGCCATCGGGCGCCGGTGCGAACCCGACCGGATCGACCTGACTCCGGGTCTGGCGCTGATCGCCACGGTGGGCCAGGGCATGGCCGGCCACATCGGCATTGCCGCAAAGCTCATGGGGGCGCTCGCCAGAGCCGGCGTCAATATCCGCGTCATCGACCAGGGGTCCTCCGAAAACAACATCATCGTGGGTGTCGAGGACACCGACATGGAAAGCGCGGTGCGCGCGATTTACGAGGTGTTCACGGACGACAAGGAGTAGCCAGGCTATGCGGCGGACCAAGATCGTCTGCACACTGGGGCCCAGTTCGAACGATTTTTCCACGATCGAACGCATCATGCTCGAAGGGATGGATGTCGCGCGCCTCAATTTCTCGCACGGGACGCACGACGACCACCGCACGATGTTCGAGACGGTTCGCCGCGCGGCCGCCAGGATTGGCAAGCCCGTGGCCGTGATGGCCGATCTCCAGGGGCCGAAAATCCGTACCGGGCGCCTTGCGGGTGGGAAACCCGTCACGCTGGTTCCCGGCGCCCCGATCTGCATCACAACGCGCGAGACGCCGGGAGACGCCCAGTGCGTCTCGACCACCTACGACGCCCTCCCCCGGGACGTCGCGGCGGGCGACCGGCTCCTGCTTGCGGACGGCATGCTCGAACTGCGCGTGGTCGAGGTGGCCGGGCCGGACGTCCACTGCACGGTAGTGCGCGGCGGCGAACTGGGCCAGTGCAAAGGCATCAACCTGCCGGGCGTCGCCGTCAGCGCCGCCGCACTCACGGAGAAAGACGCGGAGGATCTGACGTTTGCCCTGGAGCTGGGCGTAGACTACGTGGCGCTTTCGTTCGTGCGGTCGGCGGATGACATCCGTGCTCTGAAAGACCGGATTGCGCAAAGCGGGCACGAGACCTGCGTAGTGGCCAAGATCGAGCGTCCGGAAGCCGTGGCCAGGATCGACGACATTATCGGCGTGACCGACGCGGTCATGGTGGCCCGGGGCGATCTGGGCGTCGAGATGGACCTGGACGAGGTGCCTCAGGTTCAGAAAGACGTGATTCGCAAGTGCAACCGTAACGGGGTGCCGGTGATCACGGCCACGCAGATGCTGGAGTCCATGATGGCCAGCGCGCGCCCCACACGCGCGGAAGTCGCGGATATCGCCAATGCCATACACGACGGCACCGACGCCTTGATGCTGAGCGGCGAGACCGCCGCCGGACGCTACCCGGTTGAGTCGGTGGCCACCATGGCCCAGGTCGCGAAAAAGACGGACGAGGTCGTGGAACAACTGCCGCGCCCCTCCCCGGCTGTGCCCGACACCCTCTGCTGTGTCGACCCGACCTTTGCCCACGCCATTGGTCAAGCGGCCAGCCAGGCGGCTGAAGACGCGGGCGCCAAATGCATAACCTGCTTCACCATGTCGGGTTACAGCGCGCGCATGATTTCGCGGCACCGTCCGAGAAAACCCGTCGTGGCGGTGACGGTACGCGAGACGACCCGCCGGCGCTGCGCCCTCTACTGGGGCGTTCAGGCCCTGGCCGGAGAGGAGACGGAGAACCTCAATGCCATGGTCAGACAGGTCGACGAGATACTGCACCGCGAAGGCCTGGCCTCGAAGGACGACACGGTCATCATTGTCGGAGGCACGCCGCTGCTGATCGGGGGCCGGACAAATTTCCTCAAGATCCATCACGTGGGCGAGCCGGAAACCAGGCGGTGACGGATGAACGACTATCCGGAAAACATCGCGCCCGACTGGTACGCCCGGGCGTTTGACAGCCTCTACCTCATTCTCTACGCCCACCGGACGGTGGAAGCGGCACGGCCCGAGGCCGAGTTCGCTGCCGCCGAACTGGGCCTGGGAGGCACCGAGCGCGTCCTGGACCTGTGCTGTGGTAACGGACGTCACATGAGCCACTTACGGAATTGGTGCGGCTCCGTGACGGGGCTCGACTACTCGGAGGCGCTCCTGCGTTTGGCCCACGACTCCGTAGGCAGAGACTGCGCATTGGTTCGGGCCGACATGCGGGCGATTCCCTTCCGGGAGGCATTCGACGCCGTGACCAATTTCTTCACGTCGTTCGGGTATTTTGTTGACCCGAACGACAATCTCCAGGTAGTCTGCG
>JAAYAQ010000020.1 GCA_012719295.1 Candidatus Hydrogenedentota bacterium
CAATCCGAATTCCGCCCTCCACAACTTCCTGGTCTCCTTCACTCCGTGGAACTCGTTTGAAGCCGACATCACCTACACGAGCGCCATCACGGGCCAGAGCAACACATGCTACCGGCTGCGCGAAGGCATCGAGCGCTTCTTCATCACCGACATCAACAATCCGTCGGGCAGCGCGATGGCCCAGACCGAAATCCCCGTGATGTGGGACTCGGTGTGGACGCCCACCGAAGGTGCGGAGAGCTATTTCAACCACATCCCCGGCGGCGGTAACGTGCTGTACATGGACGGGCACGTCGAATTCATGCGGTACCCGGGTGAATGGCCGGTCTGCAAAGCGTACGTCCGCATGATGGACACGCTCAGCGCGGTCCTCAATCCGTAACGCGGCTTTGCCCGGTTAGCACACCAGGAAACGGCTCAACGCGCGCGCTCCCCGGAGCGCGCGCGTTTTATTCAGCCATCCGGGCTCATCCCTCCCCGGAGCTCGCATCCCCGGGCCCGAATGTGGATAATTCCGTAAATGATAAAGACGCGGTTTCCGCATTGGCCTTTCAACCCCACGGAGTGTGCCCGGCCATGAAACGACGGCGATTCCTTCAACTGGCGGCAGCATCGGGAGCGGTATTTACTGGACGGCTCGCCGGGGCGGGACAGACGGGCGCCTCGCGCTCTCCCCTTCTGGACGACGGGATGAAACAGAAGCTGCGCGCGTATTTCGACGACCTGTGCGCCTGGATCATGGCGCTCGACGTGGGCAGCAATGAGCTCAAGGGCACCGAGGATACCGCCGGGTCGATCTTCATCAACGGCAACTTCGCCCGCGTCTTGATGGCGTCGTACCGCATCACAGGCAACGAGGCGCACCGGGAGGAGGCGCTGCGCTGGGGCGACACCTTCTGCGCCAATCAGCAGCGCACCCAGACCTCCCGGGGCGACGACGCCGGTTACTGGCCGGACATTGGTCCCCGGGGCAACATCTATTTCGGCGACGCGGGCACGGCCGCCCACGCGCTGGCCTCCATCTACCCGGCGGCCGCTCCCGGCCGCCAGGAAACCTGGCGCGCGGCTATGGAACGCATGGCCCGGTTTGTCATCGACGGATGCGCCGAAGACCCGCAGGGGCAGGGGCGCGACGCCACCCATTCGTGGGTCATCCGCGAAGGCCGCGACGCGGGCGCGCTGGGCTGCGGCTACTACCGGGGGAAACTCAGCGTCGAACCCTACACCATCGCCACGGCCACCACCGGCGGCGCATTCTTCTCCGAGCTGTACGCCATCACGAAAAACCCCCAGTACCGGGAACTGGCCGCCGGCGCCGTCACCTGGCTGCTCAAGACCCGCAAGGACGACGGTGAAATCCCCTACACGCTCGCCGGCCAGACCCTCGATTCGTGGCCCCTCGACACGATGTCGTACTGCACCGAGGCCTTCATCGCGGCGGACCTGCTGCTCGAGGATGAGGCGTTGCGTCAGGACCTGCGCCGCCAGCTCGAACCCAGCGTGCAGTGGATGATCAACGGCCAGAATTCCGACGGCTCGTGGGGCGCGCTCCGGAGTGCCGACCAGCAGCGCAGCCCCCGCGCCCTGACCCTGCTCACCTGGGCCTATCCGTGGACCGCCCGGCATGAAGCCGTCGCCAAGGCCGTGAACGCCTTCTGCGCCTTTCTCCTCAATCCCGAAACCAGCGCGGCCTATGGCGTCAAGGAACTCGTGCGCACCAGCGGCTTCGTCGGCCTGGCGCTGGCCGACCTCCTGCAACCAGACTGCACGTTCTGAAATC
>JAAYAQ010000595.1 GCA_012719295.1 Candidatus Hydrogenedentota bacterium
TCGACACCCACGCCCACGTCGTCGTACTCACCGAGTACGGAGCGCGCAGGCTGCTCGCCACCGAACGCGCCATCGGAGCGCAGTTGCGCATCGGAAGCGAATACTTTGAGGTCGTCGGCATTGTCCAGAGCGAAGCCGAGCAGGGCGGAACGATTCAAACGCCCGACCAGGAAGTCGATGCCTACATTCCGCTCAACGTGGCCCGGTCGTGCTTTGGCGACATGATCATCCGCCGGACAAGCGGGTCGCGCGAAATGGCTCGCGTCGAACTGCACCAGCTTATCGTCCAGATCCGCAGCGACGAAGAAGTCGAACCCACGGCCGCGGGCATCACGCGCATGCTCGAACGCTTTCACAAGAAAACCGACTACCGGGTCAGCGTCCCGCTGGCCTTGCTGCGCCAGGCGGAAGCCACCAAGCGCAATTTCAACATCGTGCTCGGCTCCATTGCCGGCATCAGCCTCCTGGTGGGGGGCATCGGCATCATGAATATCATGCTCGCCTCGGTCACGGAGCGCACCCGCGAAATCGGCGTGCGGCGCGCCATCGGCGCCAAACGCAAACAGATCGTGGTACAGTTCCTGATTGAAACCGTGGTGCTGTCGACCCTCGGGGGATTTATCGGCATCGGCATCGGCGTTTCGATTCCCTGGCTGGTGACCCGTTTCTCCGGCATGCCCACCGTTGTCACACCCGACAGCCTGGTCCTCTCCGTGGGCATCAGCATGGCTGTCGGCATCGTCTTCGGCATCTACCCGGCCGTCCGCGCGGCAAACCTTGACCCGATAGAGGCCCTGCGCCACGAATAGCCCGCGCCTCCCGCCCGAATCAGCCCGCCCTCTCCAAGGGCGTCCCCCACGCCGTCCAGCGGACCCTCGCGGACCTTCTGCCTGCCGCGACGTGCAGGCCGGCTCCGGCGGCGCCCCCGCCCCCAACGTCCGTGCCCGCCGAATCGGGCCAAGTGCGTTCGTTGCCGATGCGCCTGATTCCCGCTATAATTGGTCCTATGCGCAATGTTGCTCCATACTCTGGAACCCTCCGGACCCCGTTGCAGCGGACAGCAGCCGCAGTGGTCGTGCTGACCATGGCGTGCGTTCCGGTTTGCTTCCTCGAGGCGCCGCCCACGCTCCCCGGCTCACCACAGCAGACCACCCTCGAAACCGATCATTCCAGCTGGATTGCCGTGGTCCAGTCCGGCCCGGCCAGCACCTGGAAGGGGCTGCGCCTCCCGCTGGAGTGCGGCGGCCCGCCCGGGGTTGCCGCCTTCACGTTCGACCTGCCCTCGGCGGCGCCCTCCGCGCCCCGGCCGGCAATGCGCGCCCCGGCCGCCTGGGGTTCCCGCGCCGTATTGCTTCTCAAACGCCAGCTTCAGGTGTGATCCCCCCTTTCTCGACGCAGCCGTGTATTCACTGAATTCGGTTCCCTGATTGACCGCGCCCGGGGCATTCACCGCAAATGCCGGTCCGTCAGGCTTGAGAAAGGAAACGAACATGACGACCCAGACTCCCACTGTCCCATGCTGCCACTGCGGCAAGCCGGTCACGTACCACTACGACGAGGTCAACCACCGGCAGCACATGTGGCTGACCATTTTCACGCTTGGCCTCTGGGCGCCGATGTGGCTGTTTGACATCGTGTCCAAGATCAAGATCTGTGACGTATGCAATAAGCCTACCAAGGAATAACCCACAGAGACCGTTCGAACTCGGGGACACGCAGGGGCCGCCGTCATCGGCGCGACTGCGTGTCCCCGATTGTGATATGGTTGTCTGAGGTGCGACTCCCCTCGCGAGTCTCTCCTCTTCACCACGTTGGGCGGTTCCATTCGGCTATCCGGCACGTCTGAATGCCGGGAAAACACGGGAGTGTGATTCGCATGAGATGCTGCCGGATTATTCCCATCATCGCTGTTGGTCTTCTTATCGGTTCGGTCGCCTGGGGCGCGGCGTACCGCGACGTGGCCATCCAGACGGGGGAGACGGCCGGCCCCGTCGAGCAGCGCGTCGCGCGCCTGCTTCAGGAACGCCTGGCCGAGCCGGGCATGGCGCCCGTGCAGATCGGGAACACCGCAGCCTCCGGCACCGCCACGCTCACCATCCTTCTGGGCCGCCCTGAGCACCATGCGGCCTTGCGCGACGCCATGGAGGCTGAGGGCATCCCTCCATTGACGTCCCTCGCCCCGGGACCGGAGGGGTTTGTACTCCACTTGCTTCCATCGGGCCCGGGCGGCACACTGCTGGCCGCGGGCATTGACGATCGCGGCTGTCTCTACGCCGCCGGCGAGATTCTCCGCCAGGCAACCTTTGATGACGGGGCGATCCGCATACCCGACGCGCTTCACGTGCGGACCGCGCCCGCTTTCGAAATCCGCGGCACGCAGTATGGCCAGAGCGGCACCGCACTCAGCCTGGGGAAAAACCGCCCGTGGACCCCCGAAGAGACCCAGCGCGTTATCCTGAATTACGCGCTGGCCGGCGCCAACACGTTTGAGACCGCTCCCGGACCCATGTACGACTTTATCGTGTCCTACGGTCTGATGACGCTGACGGACGGCGA
>JAAYAQ010000596.1 GCA_012719295.1 Candidatus Hydrogenedentota bacterium
GCAGGAATCCAGCAGGCCTGCGGGCGCATGCCGCGTGCGGTGTGGTGCAGCCGCACGGCCTCTGGACCCCTGCTTTCGCGGGAGACGAGGACAGGGGTCACACAGGAATCCAGCAGGGCTCTGGACCCCTGCCTTCGCGGGAGACGGGGGCAGAGGTCACAAACGACCCGTCTCACGAAGGCCATTTGCGCGGAGCGCATTACGTGCGACTGCCCTGGGGTCCTCGCCCGTCCGCTGGACAGAAAGGCGCGAATATGCGACCATACGCCCAGGGAATCCTGGGGACTGACGCAACCGGCTCACCAACCGACAGAGATGCACAAGACACGCGAAGCATACCGGCTGTTCCATCATTCGCGCCACCGGCTATTGCTGGACCTGCTCGCCACGCACGCGCCCGAGCGCCAGGAGCGCTGCCTGGATATCGGCGGCGGCGGCGATGTGGCCGATATCGTGTCCGAGGTGAAGGCCAAGTACGCCGACGAGTTCCATGCCGTGGATCTCGCCACCGACATCGACCGCATGCGCAAAAAAGGCATCCTTGCGCAGATCTGCAACGTGGACGTGCAGGCCCTGCCCTACGAAGACCACTATTTCGACATCGTGATCTTCGCGTCGGTAATCGAACACCTCTACAATCCCCACCACACCATCGCCGAAATCGCGCGCGTCATGCGGCCCGGCGGCATCCTGGTCGTTGAAGCCCCGAACGCCGTCGCGCTCGGCCGCCGCCTCGACGCCCTCTGGGGCGACAATCCCTTCCGCTGGTTCAACCAGTACAACGCCATCGAGAACAAAGCGCTGATGGAGTACTGCTCCGTATTCTACGCCGCTGAGGAAATCGAAGTGATGCTCGCCCGCTGGTTCATCACCGAGGAACGGCGCTACGGAATGCACAACCCGCCCGTGAACTTCCTGAAGCGCGGCATACGCCGCCTCGTATTTCGTCTCAATCCCCGCATGGGGGATTGCTTCTTCGTCGTTGCCCGCCGTAAACCCAGCGCATCCGGCATGGACAACGAACCGGCCCTCTCCCGGTAGCGCGCGCCCCAAAACGAAGCGGGCGCTTCCACGATCCGTTGGAAACGCCCGCGCGGAAACAACGTCCTGATTGCTTAGATGCCTTCAACCTCGATATGGATGATCTTCCACCCGCTCTCTTCCTGCTTGAAGGTCCCTTCGATCGTCGCGCTGCCAAACATGGCCTGCAGATCGATCGGATACACCGTCCAGGTGCCGTCGTCATTCTTGGTGAACTCGGCGCTCTCGACGTCCACTTTCGCGTTGCCCAGTTCGCCCTGAGACAGCGCACCGCTGATGAACGACTTCAACGCGGCCTTATCGGTCCACTCATAGTGCGTGAACGCGTCGGAGACCGGCGCCATGATCGCGTCGATGTTGCCCGCTTCAATGCCGGCCTTCCAGGCATTCAACACGCCCGCGATCTGATCCTTGTCACTTGCGCCCGAGCTGGTGGCGCAACCCGCAATCACGACCGCCACAAACAGTCCTGCCATTACAACAACGATTGACTTGCGCACCTTACCTTCCCCTTTCGCTATGTTGGTAACCCCTGGTTAGTCAGGAAGAACAACGTCTCCCAAAACGCACTGCGATAGTCAAAATCATAGCGACAAGCATTCGCGGGAGTCAATACGCCCCTCGTTGTCGCTCTGGGCCCCGTGGCGGACATCCGGAAACCGGCGATTCGCGCATGGTTCCGGCGCGGTAGCCCGGACACGGCCCCCGCAGCGGGCCCACACCAGCCCGGCCGTCGAGTATCGCCCCCGCTCGTGATACAATGACGGCATTCCGTTGCAGGAAACGAACCGCTGGGCCTGTCCTGGTGTCAGAGGGAGTGAGCGGCGAACCGCGAGGTTCCTCCGCTCGACATTTGCACCGTGGTACTTTACCGAGAAGCCGACGCGATGACCGACCACGACCTGGTCGAGCAGTGCCGCCGGGGCGACACGAGCGCTTTTGACGTCATTGCAGACCGGTATGGCAAAAGGCTTTACAACGTCGCCGTCCGGTTTCTCGGCAACCGCGAGGACGCTCTCGACATCTGCCAGGAGGCCTTTGTCCGGGCGTACCAGTCGCTCGACAGCTACCGGGGCGACGCGCGGTTCTACACGTGGTTGTACAGCATCGCGGCAAATCTGGCGCGTAACCGATTGCGCGACCGCTCACGCAAAGGACGCGACAGGGGCACGTCCCTCGATGCCCTGTTCGAGAACGCGCCCGCCGTCGCCAACGCCGCCGCCGCGGCAACACGGAATCCGGGTACGGACGCCATGGAACACGAGATGGAAGAGGTCCTGCAGCGATGCCTCGAGGAATTGCCCGACCATTACCGTCTTCCCTTTGTATTGCGCACCTTCGACGACCTCTCCTACGAGGAGATCGCCGAGGTGATGGACTGTCCCCCCGGCACAGTGAAGTCGCGCCTCAACCAGGCGCGAAAACGGTTGCGGGAACGTCTCCGCGACCTGGCCATTCTTGAGGCTGAATGATGGACAACGAGTCCTTGAGCGAGAAACTGTCCGCGCTGCTCGACGGCGAACTCCCCGACGGCGAGCGCCGGGAACTCGAGGCGCTTATCGCTTCGGACCCCGCCGTCGCGCGCGAGTGGAACGCGTTGACCCGGATGGACCGCCTGTTCCGCGAGATGCCGCGCTACGAGGCCCCGGAGGCATTCGCCGTCCGGCTGCGCTCACCCCGGGCAAGCCGCACGGTATCGTTCGGCCGGCCGCGCTCCTCACGGCGTGCGGCCTGGCCCCTGCTCGCGGCAGCCGCCGCATTCCTGCTCGTGTTCGGGTTGATCGTCCTGCAGCTCCCGGATTCAAACACCTTCACCATGACCCGCCTCGAACCCGCGCCCGCCGAATCCGCCAGCGAACCCGGCTCGACACAGGAACGATTGGCCGACCGTGTGCCTGCCGGAGACCTGGAACTGCGCCAGGAGACCGACGCCGGCGTGGCGCTCCCGTCTCCGCCTGCGGCTCCCCCGTCTCCGCCTGCGGCGCCGGACCCCGCAGCCCGGATGCGCCGGGAGGCCGAAAGCATGGCGGAGCGCGTCGCGGAAGCACCGGCATTGGCCCCGTCTTCCGGCGGCGCGGTGGGACGCGACCTGAAGGCAGACAACGTTGGAGGTCGAGCCATGGGCGCCTGGTTTAACGCGGCAGAAAACGGGAGCGCGGGGGATGCGCCGCAAGGCGCCGCCGGCGCGCCCGGCGCGGCACCGTCAGACGTCCAGACAGCGCCAGCCTCGCCTGCGGAAGCGCCGCCGCCGTCCTACGGGGCCCGTGCTGTGCCGGAGAAAAGCACTCCGTACGCCGCAGCCGCGCAAAGCGCCCCGGTGGCGCAGGAAACGAGCGCTGAAACCCTCGAGGCGGCCGGCATGAAGCGCGTCGGAACCCGGGTCTTCGAACTGCGCAACGAGACCTGGACTCAGACCACGTATACCGACCAGACGACCGTCGCCGTGGAACGGGATTCCGAAGCGTTGAGCGCCCTCATCGCCAGCGACCCGGCCCTGGCCGAAACCTTGCGGTTCTCGGAAGCGATCATCTTTGAAACCGGAGGCGCCTGGTACCGGGTGCCCCCCGTCACGGCCAACGCACAGGCCAGCACGCCGGCCCAGCCGTAGTGCGGCCCGCTCACCGGCCGGAACGTCCTCGGATCCGGCGCAGGTCTCCTCAATCCCGTGCTCACGCGGACCATTCACGTGCGTTGTCGCGCCA
>JAAYAQ010000597.1 GCA_012719295.1 Candidatus Hydrogenedentota bacterium
CATGAACCGCGACCTCTCCCATTTCCTGGAACCGGCGGAAGGGGCCGAAGTGTCGTTCCGGGGAAAATACCCACAGGATTTCTTCAATTTGCCGCGGCCCGATACGTTGCCCGCCTGGCACCTGGTGGGCGGTGTCGACCCGCTGGATGAAAGCGAATTGACCGGCAAGGAACCCGACGACGGATATCCGGTGCTGCTGCCGGACTGGATCGCGCGGGACGGTCTCAACTGCCTGAAAGTCAAGCTGCGGGGCAACGACGCGGCGTGGGACTACGCCCGGCTGGTCAAAGTCGGCACGATCGCCCAGGAAAACGGTGCGGATTGGCTGACCACCGATTTCAACTGCACCGTAACCGAGCCGGCTTACGTGAACGATATCCTGGACCGTCTCGTGCAGGAGCATCCGCGGCTCTACGGGATGATCCTGTATGTCGAGCAGCCATTCCCCTACGATTTGGAGACGAACCGCATCGACGTCCACAGCGTGTCGGCGCGAAAACCGCTGTTTATGGACGAAAGCGCTCACGACTGGCGGCTGGTGCGCCTGGGACGGACGCTCGGCTGGACCGGCGTGGCGCTCAAGACCTGCAAGACGCAGACGGGCGCGCTGTTGAGCCTGTGCTGGGCGAAAGCCCACGGCATGACCCTGATGGTGCAGGATTTGACCAATCCCATGCTGGCGCAGATCCCCCACGTGCTGCTGGCAGCCCATGCGGGCACGATCATGGGCGTCGAGACCAACAGCATGCAGTTTTATCCCGAGGCGTCGCTTCCCGAGCAGAAGGTGCATCCGGGATTGTACCGGCGCCGCGGAGGATGCGTGGATGCGTCCACGGTGTCCGGTCCGGGATTCGGGTACCGGGTGACCGAGATCAAACGCACCCTGCCAGAAGCGGAGGTCGCGGCGGGAACGTGACGGAACGAGCGCGGCGCGTCTCCAGTCTCAGACCAGGTTCGTCCGGGCAAATTCGACCGCGTTGCGGAAGATCTGGAGTCCCGCGCCCTCATCCGGCAGGCCGGCACGCGTCCACGCAGGATGGTTGGTACGGTCGACGAACGCTTCGGGATGCGGCATCAGGCCCAGGATGCGCCCCTCGGGATCACAGATGCCCGCAATGTCGTCAATCGCGCCGTTGGGATTCCAGGGGAACGCGCCGGCGGCAGGCGAACCGTCGGGTTTCACATAACGCAGAACCACCTGGCCGCCCGCCTGAAGCCGCCGCAACACCTCGTCGTTTTGGGGCACGAATTTGCCTTCGCCATGGCGGACGGGCAGGGGCAGGCCCTCGACGCCTTTGAGCCACACGCATCGGGTGGCGGGATCGGTCTTGAGATGGATCCAGCGGTTCTCGAAACGGCCGGAATCGTTGTGAGTCAGCGTTGTCACCCGCGCGAATTCGCCGTCGAAAAGCGGAAGGATGCCCATCTTGACGAGCACCTGAAAACCGTTGCAGATGGCGATCATGAGCTTGCCGTCGTCGATCCATTTCCGGAGCGCGTCGCCGAGTTTGTAGCGAAGCCGGTTGGCGAGGATCTTCCCGGAAGCGATGTCGTCGCCGAAGGAGAACCCGCCGGGCACGGCAAAGATGTGGTACGCGTCGAGGCGCGACACGTCGTCGATGATGTCGTTGAGGTGAATGCGGTCGGCGGCGGCGCCGGCGCGCTTGAGGGCGCTCTGGGTTTCGTTGTCGCAATTGATCCCGAATCCCGTCAGCACGATAGCACGTACACTCACTGGCTGCACCTTTCTTGAGCCGCTGGGCTGGCCTTCCAACACGGCGTTCCCGCGGTTACCATTGCATGGGCGATTTCCAGGCGGTTCTGAGTTCGTCGATGGGCATGCTGGCATCCAGGCCGTCCCGTCCGGTCACACGAAATGCGGCATCCGCGCGCACTTCGCCAATGCGGCGGACGGGCAACCCGGCGAACAGGGATTCGAACGCGGCCGTCTGCGCGGACTCGACCGTCACCACGAAACGGCTTTGCGACTCGCTGAACAGGGCCACGGTGTTGCTGTCCACGCCCAGCCCGGAGAGGTCGACGTGCATGCCGAGGCTGCCGCCGAGTGCCGACTCGGCCAGGGCGGCGCCCAGCCCGCCGTCGGAGCAGTCGTGGCACGAGGCGACAAGACCGCTCCGTATCGCGGATGACAGCGCGCCGTACAGTTTCCGCGCCCGTTCGAAGTCGACCGTCGGCACCTGGCCGCCGCTCTGGCCTTTCATGGCCAGGTATTCGCTGCCGCCCAGTTCGTTCCTGGTCTCGCCTAGAACGTACACGGCGTCCCCGGGCTTCTTGACATCCATACTGACCACGCGGGTGACATCCCGGATGATGGCCGCGGCGGTGAACAGCACGGTCGGCGGGATCGAGATCTTGTGCTCGCCGATCTTGTAATCGTTCTTCATGCTGTCTTTGCCGCTGATCAGGGGGATATCGTACGCGGTACAGGCGTCGTACAGCGCCTCGCAACACCGCACCAGCTGCGCGAGCTTGTAGGCGCCGTCGGGGGTCTTCTCGCTCTGGACCGGGTCGGGCCAGCAGAAGTTGTCGAGCCCCGCAATCAGGCCGAGCTCGGCGCCAATGGCAATGAGGTTGCGGACGGCTTCGTCGGCCGCGCAGGCCATCATCCAGTAGGTGTCGAGATCGCTGTACTTCGGGCAGATGCCGCACGAAATGGCGATGCCCCGGTCCGAGCCGGGCACGGGACGGATGACGCCCGCGTCGCCGGGACCGTCATGCAGCGGACCCTGGAACTGTTTGAGCACGCTCTGCGCCAGGACCTCGTGGTCGTACATGCGCACGAACGATTCCTTGCTGCAGACGTTGGGCATGGCGAGCACGGCTTTGAGATCGGCCATGACGTCGTTGTCGCGCACGAGCAGCTCGGGCTCCCGGGCAGGGGCCTGCCACACGGCCTGAAGCTTCATCTTCGGCACGCCGTCGTGCAGGAAGGCCATGTCGAGCGAGCAGATAAGCTCGCCGTTGTAGAAACACTGGAGCTTGCCGGACTGGTTGAACTCGCCCAGTACGGTCGATTCGACGGCGCGGCGCCGCGACAACGCGAGAAAGGCGTCAAGCTTGTCGGGCGGCACGGAGACGGTCATGCGTTCCTGCGCTTCGGAGAGGAAAATCTCCCAGGGGGCCAGCCCGGCATACTTGAGCGGGGCTTTCTCGAGATGGATATCGGCGCCGCCGGGGGTGCGGGCCATCTCCCCCACGCTCGACGACAGGCCCCCGGCGCCGTTGTCGGTGATGCAGGTGTAGAGGCCCAGGTCGCGGGCTTCGAGCAGAAAATCGGCCATCTTCTTTTGCGTAATCGGGTCGCCAATCTGCACGGCCGTCGCGGGGGACCCTTCGTGCAGTTCCTCGGACGAGAACGTCGCGCCGTGAATGCCGTCCTTGCCGATGCGTCCGCCGCACATGACAATCAGGTCGCCGGGCCGCGCGCCCTTTTCGTGGCTGGGCTTCCCGGCGACGGTGCGGGGAATGATGCCGCCGGTACCGCAGAACACGAGCGGTTTGCCAAGGAACCGTTCATGAAACACGATGGCGCCGTTGACGTTGGGAATGCCGCTCTGGTTGCCGCCGTCCTTGACGCCCCGGTGCACGCCGCGCAGGACCCGCCGCGGATGGAACAGGCGGGGCGGAACTTCGCCGTCAAACCAGGGCGAGGCGAAACAGAACACGTCGGTGTTGAGAATGCACCGGCACCCCATGCCCGCGCCCAGAATGTCGCGATTGACGCCCACGATGCCCGTGATCGCGCCGCCGTAGGGGTCGAGCGCCGACGGACTGTTGTGGGTCTCGCATTTCAACGCGAAGTTGTGGTCGTCGTCGAACCGGATTAGACCCGCGTTGTCGTGGAAAACGCTGACAAGCCAGTCGACGCGTTTGGCGACGTCGTCGGTGGCCGCCTTGACGTACGTCTTGAACAGGCTGTCAATGACCCGGGTCGCGCCGGTTTCATCGGTGTACTCGATGAGCGCGTTGAAAATCTTGTGTTTGCAGTGTTCGGACCACGTCTGGGCCAGGATTTCGAGTTCGATGTCCGTCGGCTCGGCGGAGAGGCCGGCCCGGGTGCGCGCCGCGCGAACGGCCGGGTCGCGGAAATGGGCTTGGATGGCCTTCATCTCGTGGAGTTCGAGCGCGAACATCCTGTCGCGGCTGAGCTGGACGAGCTGGCCGTCGGGAAGCTCGAGATCTATCCGGTGAACTTCGGGACTGCTCTGTTGCGTGACCAGCGGGAGATCCAGGAGCGATGTGCCGTCGAGGGATTTCATGTCGTCGCGGGACTTGACCACCCAGCGCTCGATGAGTTCGTTGGCCAGGGCGTCGCGCGCGATCCGCTCGCAATCTTGGGCGCTTACGCCGCCCTTGATGGCGTAGAGGGTGGATTTGTAGACCGCTTCGCCCGGGGCCAGGCTGCGTCCCAGGGTATCGGCGATGCCTTCCGCGGCGCTCTTGCCGACGTTATCGGTCACCCCGGGCCGGAAGCCGACCTCGATGACGTAATCGTAACCGGCCGCCAGCGAGGCGTTGGCTGTGGAGTCGTGGATGATCGGGTCCGTGAACAGTTCGGTGCGCACCCGTTCCAGCTCGTCGTCATCGAGCCGGGCATTGATGGTGTACACGTCGAGCACATGCACGTCGTCGACGCGGATCCCGAGGTCCTCCGCGAGGCGCTGTCTGGTTGCGTCACCGGCCGGGTCGTGCAACCCGGCTTTCATGCCGACTTCAATTCGATGTGGCATAGCGAATCGTCCCTGTGTAGTGAACTTTTCCATCCCCGGCGATGATGCGCCCCACGACCTTTGGATCTTCGCAGGCCTGGGACAGCGTCTTGAGGGCTTTCTCTTCTTCGTCTTTGGACACGATCAACAGAAAACCGACGCCCATGTTGAATGTGCGCAGCATTTCGGCATCGGCGACTCCCCCGGCCTCCTGAAGGAAGCGGAAAATGGGCAGGGCGTCCCACGCGGAGAGGTCGATTTCCGCGGCCGTGCCTTCGGGCAGGACGCGCGGCAGGTTGTCGGTGATGCCGCCGCCCGTGATATGGACCATGCCGCTAACGTCGGCGGTCTTGAGCACGAGCTGCATCACTTTGGAGTAGCTGCGGTGGGGCTCGAGCAGGGCTTCGCCCACCGGCCGCCCCACGTACGGCATCGTGTCCGTAATCCCGAGCCCCTCAACTTCGAAACAGATCTTCCGCGCCAGGCTGTAGCCGTTGGTGTGAAGCCCGGAAGACCGCAAGGCGATGATCGCATCGCCTTCCCGGATGGCCGAACCGTCGATGATCCGGCTCCGGTCGACAATGCCGACGATCGTGCCGGCAAGGTCGTATTCGGCCTCGTTGTACAGCCCCGGCATTTCGGCCGTCTCGCCGCCGATCAGGGCACAGCCGGCATACCGGCAGCCGTTGGACAGCCCGGTGATCACATCGACCGCAATCTCGGGCACAAGACGCCCGAACGCCAGGTAATCGAGGAAGAACAGCGGGCGCGCGCCCTGCACCAGGATGTCGTTTACGCAGTGGGATACCAGATCCACCCCCACCGTGTCGTGCTTGTTCATGGCGAAGGCGATTTTAAGCTTGGTGCCGACGCCGTCCACGCTGGACACCAGCACGGGCTCCTTGTAGTTCGCCAGGTCCAGCTGATACATGGCGCCAAACGTGCCGATGTCGCGCAGGACGTTGGGAGTGAAGGTCTTCTTGACGATTCCCTTGACGCTGCGCAGCGCTTCATCCGCGGCGTCGATGTTCACCCCGGCATCGCGATAGCTCAAGCCAGGCTTCTTGGGGTCCATGACAAACTCCTCTTGTGGGCTGGAAGCACCGTGTACGGGATACGATAGCGGCGGGGGCTTCCATAATTCAAGCGAAATGTTATAATGAACTTTATAAGGAGGGCTTATCATGAATCTCGAGGCGTTGCGCTGTTTCTGCGCGGTCATCGAAGAGGGGAGTTTCCGCGCCGCCGCCGATCGGCTCCACCGGTCTCAACCCGCTATCAGTCAACAGGTTAAATCGCTTGAAAAGGAGCTTGGACAAGTCCTCCTCGAACGGAAGACCTGCCGGATGACGCCCATGGGTTCGCTGCTGTATGACCGGGCCCGGCACATCCTCAACGAGACCGAGGGCCTGGCCCGCGAACTCGAGGATTTCGACGAGGCGCAGGCGGGGGAACTGCGGGTGGGCACCAGCGACACGACGGCGCTGTATGTCCTGCCGGAGGTCGTGCGGCAATTTGCGCAGGCGATGCCGCAGACGCACCTGGCCATGGTGAACCGTCCCTCGCGTGCGATTGCGGAGCAGGTGGCGCGCGGAGAGCTCGACCTCGGCATCGTGACGCTGCCGGTGGACAACGACGAACTGATCGAGCGCGACCTGTTCGAGCAGCACCTGGTGCTCGTGGTGCCGGTCGACCATGCCCTGGCGTCGCGGAACCGCGTCAACCTGTCGGAACTCCGGGAGGAACCCTTCCTGCTTTTGAACGCCAACACGCGGACAGGGTCGGTGCTTCGCGCCCTGTTCACCCGGGAGGCGTTTACGCCGCAGGTGGTGCTGGACAGCGGCAGTTTCGAAGTAATCAAGCGCTACGTGGGCGAGGGCATCGGGGTGGCGTTCCTGCCGCGGATCGCGGTTACGCCCGAGGATCGGCGGCTGGCCACGGTAAATGTGTCCGGCCTGCCGCGGGTGCGCATCGGGGTGATTCAGCGGCGCCACGCGTACCACACCAAGGCGGAACGGGCCTTCCTGGAGCTGCTGGACGCCCAGCGGAGCCGCCACAAAGGGAAACCGGTGGTTTAGGAAAGCAGTTCGAGCAGCGGCTCGACCTGATACTTGACGCTTTCCGCGGCGGCAAGCACTTCATGGACGCGGTGGTACTGGCTGTGTACCGCCTCGGCAGCGTTCTCAAGCACCTGGACCTGATCGCCGAGCACATGGACGACGGAACAGAAAAACAGCCAGTACATGAGTTTCTCGAGCTGCTCCTTGCTGAGCCACAACTTGCCTTCGTAGGGGTTCACAAACAGAAAATCGTTGAGGATCGGATCGTCGAACATGTGTTCGAGCAACTCGGCGCGCTCGCTGACGGTCAAGATGAGCGGCAGCTCGCGGTAGCGCAGCATGAGTTTGGCAAGGCCCGTGCCGAGCATGGCCTGCGTGTGGTCGAGCCCCAGTTCGCGATAGACGTCATAGACCACCCTGGTCACGGGCCATTCGTCCATCCAGGCGGCGGTACGGGCTTGCAGCTCGCTCTGGCTGACGGCCTCGCCGAGCGGGGCCAGCACGGCCCACAGGGACGGCACGATCCACCATGTCTCCGGACTGACGGCCGCGGCCTCGCCTGTTTCGCGCAGGTAGTCGACCACGTTCCGGTCCGCGCCCAGGGAGTGGATCTGGTCGCGTGCCTGCTGCACGGCATCGACCGATCTTAGAATTTCGCGCAACGCGGCATCGAGGTCGAGCGGTTTGATCAGTTGCTCCTGCAGCGCCGACAGGAAACCCGTCATGGCTCCCACGAAAACGCGCCGGGCCTCGACATCGGTCATGGCCTCGCTGCCGCCGGAGAACAGGGCTTTCAGCAGAACGGGATTCAGCGCCTGCCGTAACGCATCGCGCATGGGCTTGAGAATGATCTCGCGGTGGGCCTCGTTCATGTTGGGCACCCCCTGGCCGCCGAGGTCGCGCGCCAGGGCCTCCCAGGTGCCATCCATATCGCGGACTTCCCGGAAATCGAGGAGCACGCGGTTCTGGTACCCGTCCAGGTCGGCGTGGAGCCCCTCCTGGGCCAGTTGGCGGCCGGAGTAGATGTACTCCAGTCCGCGCGTGTGATCGCGGCACACGTAATAGACGTTGTGGTCGCCGCTCAGTTCGAGGGCCTCCGCCAGGGAACGCCGCACGAGGCGCGTCTGATTCTCGGAACCGGCGTTGATCGCCGTGGACATGCGGACGCAGCCGCGCGCACGCTGGTAGGCGTTGTTGTAGAGGACCAGGGCGCGCTCACCGTTGGCCCGGTTCGTATAGGCAAACACACTCTCGTTCACATGCCCGTCGCAGGTCTGAAAATCGAAGAAGGCGAAATTCTGAACCCCGGAGAACAGGTAACGTTTGCGCAGCAGGGGGAATACTTCCCGTTCGTGACGGTACACGAGGTCCTGATTGACGGGTTCGTCCCAATAGGCGCGCCGGTATTCCATGCCGTATTTCTCGCTGAACCCCTCGACCTGGCCGTGCCCGAACATGGGCAGCCCGGGCATGGTGACGAGCATGACCGCAACGCCGAAATACTTGTCGCCGCTGCCGAACTGCTCGATGGCGGTGAGTTCGTCGGGATTGTTCTGGAAATTCACGAACCGTTTCAGGACTTCGGGACTGAATTCGAGGACGTTCTTGACCGTCTGGCGGTATTTGCTGTTTTCCTCCATCTTGAGCATGTTCATGAAGGCGCTGTTGTAGACGCGGTGCATGCCCAGCGTGCGGACAAAGTAGCCTTCCATGAGCCAGAACGCCTCGGCGAGCAGGAGCGTATCGGGCCGCTGGGCGTTCACCCGGTCGACAAGCTCGCGCCAGAATTCCCGGGGCATGTGGCGATCGAGTTCCTCGCGGGACATGCTGTACTCGGCCCGCGACGGGATCGCGCCTCCCTCGCCGGGCATCGGAAACCACAAGCGCTGGTAATGGCGTTTGGCGAGCGTCATGGCCGCGTCAAACCGGATGATCGGAAAGACCCGGGCCACGTGCATGATGGTGTTGATCACGGCTTCCCGCACTTCCGGGAGCAGGTAATTGAGCTGGGCCGTGTCGTTCCAGGGCGTGCTGGTGCCGTCGTTGCCATGATAGATGTAGCGGGTGTGCCCTGTCTCCCGGTCCACGCGCTTGAACACCACCGCGGCGTCACGCCGTTCCCAGTAGCCGTCTTCGATATAGACCTCGACCCGCGGATCCGGCGACAGATTCGGGCCGCTGAACCGGTATACGGGAAACGGAGGATGGTCGCGCTGAATGAACCAGTCCGGGTGTTCAACGACCCATTTGGAATAGATGCCGACATGATTGGGCACCATGTCGCACGCCAGGTGGATGCCCCGAAGCGCCGCGCGGTGGCGGAGGTTGTCGGCCGCCGGAGGACCGCCCAGGTCGGCCGCGATCTCGTAATCGTACAGGGAATAGGCCGACGCCGCGGCCTCCGGATTGCCCATCCGTTCCTTGATGGTCTGAGAAGCGACCGACCGCTCCCAGATGCCGATAAGCCAGAGTCCGGTGAATCCCCAGCGGGCCAGCAGGTCGAGTTCCTCGTCAGGAATCTCGTCGAGCCGCCGGATGGGGCGCCGGTACTTCTTTGAAAGCTGGTCCAACCACACATAAACGGACTTGGCGATGAGGACCACATTGGCCATCCAGTCCCGGTCGGCGGTGAAGCGTTCCGGTTCCGGATATCCCCAGTCGCCGCCGTAGGCGTGCTTCCCGAATTCAAGCACGCGGGCCGGCCCGGGCCCCAGGCCGCGGTGCAACGTCTCCTCCTTCAACACGTCCTCGACGCGCGTCAGGCGTTCCAGCAGTTGAATCGGCAGAAAGGCGCCCCAGTGCTGCCGGATGAACTGCAACTGGCCCTCGAGCGAATACGGAGAAGCCAGCACGGGCGCGCGCAGGCAGGCAAACAGCGGTTTTCCAAGCTGCGCCACCGGCGGTTGGCCCTCGAAATGCTGCTCGAGACGGCCCACCAGCGCCCGGTACGGCGCGCGGCTGCACAGCTCCGTGTCGTCGAACACTTCACGAATGGACTCCATGGCGGGATTGCCCATCGCCAATTCGAGCAGGACCAGCTCCCGGGCCAGGACGTAATGCGCCTGCGTATCGGGTTCGCCGGACCGTTCCACGGCGTCGGCACAGCGTTGCGCCATCTTGTCGCTATGCGGTGGATACAGGTCCAGAAATGCCGTCAGGGGCTGCCGAACGCCCGCGGGTCCGCAGGTCGCGGCAGCCGCGGCCAACCCGGCGCCCATGCTGGCCGGGTGTTCGTCCAGGCAATACAGGTCGACAAGATACCGGAACAGGTCTTGCAGCAGCCCGGCGGTCAACAGCGTGCCGGGGCGCACCGCCGGCCGGGCGGGGCTCTCGACGGCCCGGCGGCTGTTCATGACATAGGCCAGTTCTTGAACCGCCTGAACAGAATACCCGCTTCCCGCGGTACGGCTGTGCTCCAGAAGCGTCTTGAGCTGAAACGTCTCTCCGGCCCGCCGGGACACATGAAGCCCGAACGGAAAGTAGCGCAACCGGTCCTGCTTCCCCGAGAAAGCGGCCGAAGGTGTCTGATCAGTCATAGAACCATCCGCACGGGTTTTGCCCGGCGCTCCAGAGGGAACCGGGCGTACGCAGACTCCACGATGTACTCACTGCCGAGCGATGAGGCGACAGGATACAACATCCGCAGGTTCGGATGCCAAAGAACAAGCGCGGCGGCGCCACCCCGCCGGCCTGGGAAGACGCCCGCTTTCGAACAGCGACCGGCAGCATCCG